>NZ_JBFRJM010000066.1:0-62398 GCF_041468865.1 Vibrio sp. 10N.286.52.C3
TGCCGCTTCTAATTTGAATTTAGCGCTAAATAGTCTTCTTGTACGTTTTGTCATAGTGTCACCTGTTAACTTATGAGGTGATGATATCACCTCTAACTAAGTGACCAAATTCAGCGTACCACTACAGTTGGGTTGTAGATGAAGGCGATGTGAGTGAAAGGTATGCCGTTAATATATACAGCCAAAAGCAAATAAACGCACTTGCCTCAAACCCAACAAGCCTTTTAGAACTAGTCGATCGTTCTCCTATTGTAGATATAGAAAGCTGGAATTCTCGATTTGAACCTCACCAGCGACTCTATATGGAGCTAAGTTCAGAGGAAGTTCAGCTAAGTCGCAACATTTCGAAAGAAGGTTCTAAGAACTCAAGGCTCCAAGAATTGATGAGCGACATAAATGGCTTTGAGTCTGGTGGGCATAGTCAAGTATTGATTCGAAACCAACTGATGACGACATCAAGCCGTCTACTTTCGAATGCAGGTAACATCGATGATATTTCGAACAGCTTCGATGAATTGCTTCAAGAAACCGTTCCTAGCTTGAATACGACTCAAATAGAGTTGCTTGAGGATCCTCTTAAGGAAGAGCTTGTTGCTATACAAAGTGCATTTGAAACTGAAGTGAATGAAGTACTAGGCCAAATTGAAACACTTAAAACTCGGATAGTTAGAGCTAAGGAGTTACGTGACCAAGCTATTCAATCATCCAATTGGCATACGCAAAAAGTGTTGTCGGATGAGCGTTATCAAGACCTTGTTAGTGAATATCAAGAACGTGGCTCTGAATTTAATACACAGGAATATGAGTCGTGGACTTCAGAAAAAGTGAGGATAGAACAACAACTAGAATGCATCGAAGTAGACAAGGCGCGGTTGAGTGAAGTAAGTGCACAAAAGGAAGGTGTACTTAATACGATGTTAGAACTTAGACGTGAACTACAGACTAAGCGGCAAGAGTTTATAGGTAGTGTTCTTATCAATAACGATTATGTTCAGATGACAATCAAACCATTTTCAGACTTATCCAAAGCAGAGCGTCAATTCAGAACTATTGTCGGGCATGATAGATTCTCTTCTTCTGTATACGAAGAGGGAAATGATACTTCGTTACTGTATGGACTTTTCAATGCAAGTAGTACTTTCGAAGAAAAAACATCGGCACTTGGGGAACTCAAGAGTGCTATAAAATCATTGGTATTGGGTGAACAACCTAATGGATACAGAATTGATCGTCGATTCATGGATTTCCTTACAGAAAGGTATGAGCGAGAGCCTGAATTTATGGCAAGGTTAGACTGTTGGCAGCCCGATGATTTGCTAGAAGTTAAGTACTCACCACGTGGGGATGGGACTCATTTTGCAAGTATTAGCAGAGGATCTGCTGGTCAAAAGGCCGCTGCGATACTCGCTTTCTTGTTAAGTCACGGAGAGGAACCAATCATTATCGACCAGCCTGAAGATGATCTAGATAATGCTCTAGTCTATAGCTTGATTGTTAATCAGATTCAAAATAATAAGGCACGACGACAAATTATCATTGTTACGCATAACCCTAACATTGTGGTAAATGGAGACGCTGAACTAGTCAATGTAATGGAGTTTCGCGGAGGACAAGTACAAATCAAAGCCAGTGGTAGTTTAATAGAGCAACATATTAGAGACGAAGTCTGTGAAATAATGGAAGGTGGACGAGAGGCGTTCAGCAAAAGGTTTCACCGCATATCACGATTGTGATAGGGTTTTGATAACACATTTACTTTAGCTTCTTGATTTTTATGGTGCTTTCATTTGTTTGTAAGCTATGAACATCGAAATCATCATAAGGATATATGTTAACCAGTAGATACCAATAGCAGCAATTGACTCAGTTTGATTGCTCACATCAAAAGGCGAACCAAATGGTTCGCCTTTTGTTATTCACGTTAGTTTCCAACTCGGTTATCGGTTTCCAACTCGGTTATCACAGTTTCCAACTTGGTTATCTGTGATCAACGCTACGAATTAGTCTTCGTAGTTGTCGATGCTTGGGCAAGAACAAATTAGGTTACGGTCGCCGTATACGTTGTCTACACGGTTAACTGTTGGCCAGTACTTAGAGTTCTTCGTTGCTTTAGATGGGAAACAACCAAGTTCACGAGAGTAAGGGCGATCCCATTCTGCGCCTGAAAGGTCAACTTGTGTGTGCGGAGCGTTCACTAGAGGGTTGTTGTCTAGTGGCCATTCACCGTTTTTCACTGCTGCCATTTCGTGGCGGATTGCGATCATCGCTTCACAGAAACGGTCTAGCTCTTCTAAATCTTCTGATTCAGTTGGCTCAACCATTAGCGTGCCGGCAACTGGGAAAGACATTGTAGGCGCGTGGAAACCGAAGTCCATTAGACGCTTAGCAATATCTTCTTCGCTGATGCCTGTGTCTTCTTTAAGTGGACGAATATCGATAATACATTCGTGCGCTACGCGGCCGTTAGTGCCACGGTAAAGAACAGGGTAGTGAGGACGTAGTTTTTCCATCACGTAGTTCGCGTTCAGAATCGCTACTTTCGTTGCATCTGTTAGGCCAGGTTCGCCCATCATTGAGATGTAAGCCCAAGAGATAGGTAGGATTGAAGCACTACCTAGATCTGCTGCTGATACCGCGTAGTCAGAACCTTGAACACCGTTTTCGATGTGACCTGGTAGGAAAGGTGCTAGGTGCGATTTAACACCGATAGGACCCATACCCGGGCCGCCACCACCGTGTGGGATACAGAATGTTTTGTGTAGGTTCAAGTGGGATACGTCTGAACCGATGAAGCCAGGTGAAGTTAGACCTACTTGAGCGTTCATGTTCGCGCCGTCTAGGTAAACCTGACCGCCCGCTGCGTGAACTTGTTCACACACTTCTTTCACTTGCTCTTCGTATACGCCGTGCGTAGAAGGGTAAGTGATCATGATGCTTGATAGGTTTTCTTTGTGCTTCTCGATTTTCGCTGCTAGGTCTGTCATGTCGATGTTGCCATCTTCATCACACTTAACAACCACTACCTTCATAGAAACCATAGATGCAGTTGCCGGGTTAGTACCGTGCGCAGAGCTTGGAATCAGACAAACGTTACGGTGAGCTTCACCGCGGCTTGCGTGGTAACGTTGAATCGCGATTAGACCCGCGTATTCACCAGAAGCACCAGAGTTAGGCTGTAGTGAGAAATCGTCGTAACCAGTGATTTCACATAGCTTCTCTTTAAGATCTTTCGCTAGCGCTGTGTAACCAGCCGCTTGCTCTAGAGGTGCGAATGGGTGAATAGAACCAAACTCAGGCCATGTTACTGGGATCATCTCAGCAGCAGCGTTCAGCTTCATCGTACAGCTGCCCAGTGGGATCATGCCGTGCGTTAGTGAGAAGTCTTTGTTCTCAAGCTGTTTTAGGTAACGCATCATTTGCGTTTCGCTGTGATGCGTGTTGAATACTGGGTGAGTTAGGAACTCAGATTCACGACGGCAGTTTTCTGGAATTGCTGCAAACTCGTTTGATGCAATGTCAGAAGATAGTGCTTGAACGTCTTCTTTTACGTCGAAGATAGCGAATAGGGCATTCACATCATCCACTGTCGTTGTTTCGTCTAAGCTGATACCGATCTTACCTGGAAGTAGACGTAGGTTGATGTCTGCTGCTTGCGCTTTCGCGTACAGTGCATCTGTCTTCTCTTCAGAGTTGATTGTGATGGTATCGAAGAAGCTGTTGTTCGTTAGCTCGTAACCGGCTTTAGTCAGGCCAGCCGCTAGGATAGCTGTCATGTGGTGTGTACGACGAGCAATAGTACGTAGGCCTTCTGCGCCGTGGTAAACCGCGTAGAAAGACGCCATGTTTGCTAGAAGTGCTTGAGCTGTACAGATGTTCGATGTCGCTTTCTCGCGGCGGATGTGTTGCTCACGAGTTTGCATTGCCATACGTAGCGCTTGGTTACCGTGCGTGTCGATAGAAACACCGATTACACGACCTGGCATTGTACGCTTGTGCTTTTCACGAGTTGCCATGAATGCAGCGTGTGGACCGCCGTAACCCATAGGAACACCAAAGCGCTGAGCTGAACCGATTACTACGTCTGCACCCATTTCGCCTGCTGGCTTAAGTAGAGCAGAAGCAAGTAGGTCTGTTGCAACAGTTACAAGCGTTTTGTTTGCTTGAGCTTTAGCAATTACGTCTGTTAGGTCACGTACTTCACCTGTTGTACCAGGGTATTGAACTAGTGCACCAAATACGTCTTGCTCTGGAAGTGTTTCAAGAGCGCCAACCATTACTTCGAAACCGATGTACTCAGCACGAGTTTTAACAACTTCTAGTGTTTGAGGGTGAACATCGTCAGCAACGAAGAATACTTTGCTCTTGCTTTTACCAGCACGCTTACACAGTGTCATTGCTTCGCCAGCCGCTGTCGCTTCGTCAAGAAGAGACGCGTTCGCGATTTCCATACCTGTAAGGTCCATTACCATTTGTTGGTAATTTAGTAGAGCTTCAAGACGACCTTGAGAGATCTCTGGTTGGTATGGTGTGTAAGCTGTGTACCAGCCTGGGTTCTCTAAAACGTTACGTAGAATAACGTTTGGAGTGAATGTGTTGTAGTAGCCTTGGCCAATGAAAGTACGTTTCACTTGGTTTAGGTTAGCGATCTCTTTAAGAGAGGCCAGCATGTCCATTTCGCTTAGTGGCGCAGCAAGTGTCATTGGTTTTTCAAGACGGATTTGTGCAGGAACCGTTTCGTCGATCAGTGCGTCTAGGCTAGTCGCGTTGATCGCTTCAAGCATTTTTTGCTGGTCTGCTTTATTTGGGCCGTTATGACGAGCAACAAACTCGTTTTGAGTA
The DNA here is from genome assembly GCF_041468865.1 of Vibrio sp. 10N.286.52.C3. Taxonomy (NCBI): domain Bacteria; kingdom Pseudomonadati; phylum Pseudomonadota; class Gammaproteobacteria; order Vibrionales; family Vibrionaceae; genus Vibrio; species Vibrio sp. 10N.286.52.C3. Next base: position 4,840 of record NZ_JBFRJM010000066.1, read on the forward strand.
CCCAGGTCTTTCAGTAATTGGCTTTGAAGTAATTCAGTCATGATATGTTCTACTTTCTCTCTGGAGCCGTGAGCTAGCCCCTAAAATTAAGCTGCTCAAAAGAGCAGCTTTATCGTAATGAGGTTACCTATTAGTCTTCTTCGATAGAGCTTAGGTATTCTTCCGCATCTTTAAGGTTGTCTAGTTCAGACGCATCAGACATCTTCACTTTAACAATCCAGCCACCTTCATAAGGTTCTTCGTTGATTAGCTCTGGGCTATCTTCTAATTCTTCGTTGATTTCTACGATTTCGCCAGAGATTGGTGCGTAGATATCAGAAGCAGCTTTCACTGACTCAACTAGAGAGAAGCTTTCGCCAGCTTCGATTTCGTCGTCAGTGTCAGGCAGGTCAACAAACACAACGTCACCTAGCATCTCTTGAGCGTGCTCAGAAATACCGATAGTTACAGTACCGTCACCGTTGTCTTTTACCCACTCGTGGCTGTCTGCAAACTTTAGTGTATTGTCCATTGCTTATTCTCCAAAAATTTATGAGGTTTTAATTTAAATCTTAAAAACGGTCTAACGGTAAAGAGGGAAGCGCTTGCAAAGCTCTTTAACTTGCTTGCGAACACGTTGCTCAACTTCAGCGTTGCCTTCAGGGCTTTCAACTAAGCCATCAAGTACATCGCCGATCCATTCACCGATAAGTTTGAATTCTTCAGTGCCAAAACCACGACTGGTTCCAGCTGGCGTACCTAAACGAATGCCAGAGGTAATCATAGGCTTCTCTGAATCGAATGGTATACCATTTTTGTTACATGTGATCCCTGCACGCTCTAATGCCTCTTCAGTTACGTTACCTTTCAAGCCCTTAGGACGAAGGTCAACCAGCATTAGGTGCGTGTCTGTTCCGCCAGTCACAATGTCACAACCGCGAGTTTGCAACACTTCAGCAAGAACTTTTGCGTTGTCGATCACTGAATCAATATAAGTATTAAATTCTGGGCCAAGTGCTTCGCCAAACGCCACTGCTTTAGCCGCGATAACGTGCATGAGTGGGCCGCCTTGTAAGCCAGGGAACACTGCAGAGTTGATCTTTTTGTTGATGTCTTCGTGGTTCGTCAGAATCATACCGCCGCGTGGGCCACGAAGTGTTTTGTGCGTTGTTGTTGTAACAACGTGTGCGTGTGGTAGTGGGCTAGGGTGAGCACCTGTCGCGATAAGACCCGCGATGTGTGCCATATCTACCATAAGGATAGCGCCAACTTCGTCAGCGATTTCGCGGAATTTAGCGAAGTCGATAACGCGTGGGATAGCACTACCACCTGCAATAATCATTTTAGGTTGGCATTCGATAGCGAGAGCGCGTACCGCTTCGTAATCGATTTCAAGAGTGTCGCGGTCTACGCCGTATTGAACTGCGTTGAACCATTTGCCTGAAAGCGCAGGGCGTGCACCGTGCGTAAGGTGACCACCAGCGTCAAGAGACATACCTAGGATAGTGTCGCCAGGTTGAAGTAGGGCAAGTTTAACTGCGCCGTTCGCTTGAGCACCTGAGTGAGGTTGTACGTTCGCGTATTCACACTTGAATAGCTGTTTAGCACGTTCAATCGCAATAGCTTCTACTGTATCTACGTGCTCACAACCACCGTAGTAACGACGACCTGGGTAGCCTTCTGCGTATTTGTTGGTAAGGCAAGTGCCTTGAGCTTGCATTACTGCTTTAGAAACGATGTTCTCAGAAGCAATAAGTTCGATTTGTTCGTTTTGACGAGTGTTCTCTGCTTGGATTCCAGCAAATACTGCGTCGTCAGTCGCAGATAGGTTCGTAGAGAAAAAACTGTCTAAGCTATGGTTTTGATAAGCGTTCATTGTCGAGACCTTTCATTAAGCTAATGGTGATTGTTTTTATAGTCCATTAGGTCTTACGTTGATTTCTGCATCGGTATCGTTTGCGTTATATAGGTGTATAAATAGTGCGTTGCTTCTTATTTATACGACTATAGCGTCAAAGCGATCGTTGTAGGGTCAATGCAGCACGAATTGGTTCCCAAAAATTTCGGGTAAAAAACAGCTCTTACAAATGTTAAATCTATCACTTGCTGCAAGCTGAAGTAGCATCTCTTCATCTAACAAGTCGATAACATAGCTCCGATAAAATCAATTTTCAACAAAAATTTCCAATAGGAAACAGATTTTCTCGTTTTGCTACAGGGAGCACGCTTTATTTCCCTGTGTGCTCTTTAATCAACAAAGCGCTTCATGCAACAATGAAATCAATAGACAGGAAGTAAGAAATGAATGAGGGACCTATGTCAGAAGACATTTATGATGAGTACCCATCTTTAACGTTGGCGAAAGAGACGTTAGATCAGAATATCGAACCACTTAGGCTCGGCCAGCGTATTAAAGATATCCGCAGCAAGCTGGGCATTACGTTAGAAGAGGCGAGCCAACGTACTGGTTTGGCGCGCTCTACGCTGAGTAAAATCGAGAACGAACAAATCTCACCGACGTTCCAAGCGATGCAGAAATTGGCTATGGGTTTGCAAATTGATATGCCGCAACTCTTTGAGCCACCAAGAAAAAAGGTTGCCACAGGACGTCGTGACTTAACTAAAGCAGGTCAGGGCAAACCTCACCCAACTCCGACTTACGAGCATGAACTGCTCGCGACAGAACTTTCGAATAAGAAGATGATGCCGTTCAAGAGCCGAGTGAGAGCACGCACCTTTGAAGAGTATAACGATTGGGTTCGCCACGATGGTGAGGAGTTCTTGATGGTGATCTCTGGTGATGTGATGTTCTACTCAGAATTCTATGAGCCGGTACCCATGAGCGAAGGTGACAGCATGTATTACGACGCCAACATGGGGCATATGTTGATTTCTACTAGTACAGAAGATGCACTGATTTTGTGGGTGACTGCAAAATAAGTTAACAAAGTTAGAATTTCTTATAGTGAATGCAAACGTTTGCTTTTGTTTCTAACGTTTGCCAAAAGACGCGATGTTGGTGTGAAAAGCATCAATATCGCGTTTTTGTATGCGACTGAAAGTTGTTTTTAAATTGTTAAATATCACATTTTGAGCTGTTTTAATCTTGTTAAGGGTGTAAAACTGACTCAGGCTTGTTTACTATAGTGAACACGGTTTACTCATGTTGATTGAAGTTTACTGAAGTGAATTCTTAGAAAGTGAGTCGTATAGCTTTTATACAGAAGCCTCTTTTTATATCGCTAGTAATAAAAGCCTATATAGAAGACATCACTTTTTACTATCTACTGTTTCTAACGTTAACCCATATCGTTAGAGGCGACTCTAAATAGAGATATAAGCGGCAGATTCGATTTGGAAAGCCTGCAACGCTTCATGGAGAATAAAATGACTCAAGAACACGCTAATCAAGACCTACTAAAAACACCTCTGCATGCACTTCACGTTGAAGTCGGCGCAAAAATGGTTCCTTTTGCTGGCTACGACATGCCAGTTCAGTATCCACTAGGTGTAAAGAAAGAGCACTTACACACTCGTGACGCTGCTGGTCTTTTTGATGTTTCTCACATGGGGCAACTGCGTCTACACGGTGAAAATGCAGCCGCTGTTTTAGAATCTCTGGTTCCAGTAGATATTATCGACCTGCCTTCTGGTAAGCAGCGCTACGCCTTCTTTACTAATGAACAGGGCGGCATCATGGATGATCTTATGGTGGCTAACCTTGGCGATCACCTATTTGTTGTTGTGAACGCGGCGTGTAAAACACAAGATATCGACCACCTAACGGCTCACCTTCCTGCAGACGTAAAAATGGAAGTGATTGATGACCGCGCTCTATTAGCACTTCAAGGTCCGAAAGCGTCTGAAGTTCTGGCTCGTTTCCAACCAAGCGTTGCAGACATGCTGTTCATGGATGTTCAAAAAGTCGATATCGACGGCGTAGAGTGCATCGTAAGCCGCAGTGGTTATACCGGTGAAGATGGCTACGAAATCTCAGTACCGAACGATCACGCTGAAGCACTTGCTCGTAAACTAACATCAGAAGCAGAAGTAGAGTGGATTGGCCTTGGTGCTCGTGACTCACTTCGTCTTGAGTGTGGTCTATGTCTGTACGGTCACGATCTAGATACAACAACAACGCCGGTAGAAGCTAGCCTTTTATGGGGTATCCAAAAAGTGCGTCGTACTGACGGTGAACGTGCAGGCGGTTTCCCTGGCGCTGATATCATCCTTGAGCAAATCGCGACTAAAGACGTTCAACGCAAGCGTGTTGGTCTTGTTGGTCAGACTAAAGCACCAGTACGTGAAGGCGCTGAGCTGTTCGATGCTGAAGACAACAAGATTGGCGTTGTAACAAGTGGTACTGCGGGTCCTAACGCGGGCAAGCCTGTTTCTATGGCTTACGTTCGTACTGACCTAGCGGTTATTGGCACTGAAGTATTCGCTGAAGTTCGTGGCAAGAAGCTACCAATGACAGTAGAAAAAATGCCATTCGTACCTCAGCGTTACTATCGTGGCTAATCTCTTTTAAGAGAAACCACTAAGCTAAATGAAAGCCTATTGTTTGCTTCTCTTTATTGGGAAGCCTAACGGTAGGCTTTTTTGATTTTGGTAGCGTATGTCTTTGGTAACGTATTGCTTTTAACGTTACCCACTAACAACGGTTACTTAAAATTCGTTTATAAAATGAGATATGTGGCGATATCGTTACAAATACTTACTATAATCACGATTGTGACGTGTTATGGTGGCGATTCATCATTTTTGTAAATAAGTAGTAGGGGTTACAAGGAGTTAACTATGAACGTAAACCATACAATGAGTCCGGTTCGTAAAGCCGTTTTAGGGCTTTTAGCGCCATTAATTTACACATCAAGTGTTATGGCAACGGAAAACACGGACGAAAGTACTCCTGATTTGGGTGTAACACCCTATATTGTGAATGGTAGCGACGCTTCAGTCACGGAATTTCCTTCGATGGCAAGCTTGTTCATTGATCGTATTGATTATGACGGTGTTTACTCAACAGGCCCTTACTGTGGTGCGACAATTTTAGATCCAACGCATATTCTAACCGCAGCGCATTGTATATACGGTAATGAAGAAGGGCAGTTGTTTACTGTTGTCGTCCCTCAAATTGAAGATACTTCTCAGTTTCCCAACGGTAACATCCAAAAAGCTCGTGTATCTGAGGTTTACTATCGCAGCGATTATTCAAATGCGTTGAGCGACCTATTACGCAATGACGTTGCAATACTTAAGTTAGAAAGCGCACTGAATATCGATTCAATTAATGATGTTGTTAAGCGTCCGTCAAACACGAACTATCGAATTGGTGTTAATGACTTTGTTGCTGTTGGCCATGGTGATACACGTTCAGGCTTTGACGGGACAACTTTGTTGCAGAAGGCTGACCTGAATTACGTAGATAACGCTACTTGTGCTTCAGCCTTTACTGATGGTTCTGCGTTAACTGATAATCAAATCTGTTTTGTTGGTGACAGAGCTGCTTCTGGCTTGTACGGCGGTACGTGCCAAGGCGATTCAGGCGGCCCAGTGTATTGGAAAGACGGTGCTGATTACAGACAAGTTGGTATTACCAGTTTTGGACCAGATACTTGTGGTGGTAGTGCTACTGTGACATCGGTATTCACTGAAATCTATGACTATGAAGCTTGGATAGACAGTGTTATTGCTGGTACTGAAACAGCTAAGTTTGTTTCTACTGATGCTAAGCGAACGGCTTATGTGAATGCACGGACTTCATCTGGTTCAGGCGGCAGTGGAGGCAGTTTGTCGTTTGGCGTGCTAGGCGCGTTGATGTTACTCGGTAGGTTTAGAAGAGCGATGTCTTGTTAGATACCCACGTCTTCATGTTAGCTAAACAAACGGCCAGTCATTCAACTATGACTGGCCGTTTTTGTTTTGTTTGTTTAAGCCGTTCAGAGGATTAGGCACAGAATTCAGTAGACGCTTTTCTACTGTACCTTTCGACAATCACATCCATCTCTTTAACTGCGTCGTTGATGCTTTGAATACCGCCTTGTGCGACACCTTTTTCATTTTGGTTCAGAGCAGAAAAGGCCTGCTTCAATTCTTTCTCTTCCAACATACTTCCGTGCAGCAGCACTTCTTTGTAAGTGAGTAGCCTATGCTGCACTGCAATAATTTCGGAGCGGGCATTGTCCGTTTCTAATGCGTGCTTAATGCAAGGAAATGCCAATTTATAACGATTCGCAATTTCCAATATGACGTCTTTCTTATTCGCAATTTGCAATTTTTCTAATTTCCCAACACTTGAATACTCAAGTTACCTAGCCTGTACGTTCACAACTGATATCAGTGTGAAGGCTTATGAAACGTAACGGTTTTATCAAGCGAATAATATGCCTTTGATGGCTTATGTAAACCATCACAAGTCAATATGGTCTGCTTCTTGCTGAATTTAGGACATAACTGTCTTTTGAGGATGAGCTTATGTCACAAGAACCCATAATATTGGCGCTGATTGAGCGTAGGAAACAAGCCAACTTGTCTCAAGAAAAGTTAGCCTCGAGTGCAGGAATGAGCTTAAAAACCTATCAAAGGATTGAACGCGGAGAGGCGGACATCAAGATGTCTCAGTATCGTTCAATCACTAGAACCTTAAAAGTGACGGATTTGGATGTGGTGCTTGATATTGTTGGCGCATCACAAGTAACAGCGGAAGATGTAGCTGCGGTCAGTCGTCTGCTGACCAGCGAAGAGCGCCTGTTGTTGATCAAGCTGATTTTGTCGGTCAAAAAGAAGCAGTAGTCTTTCTTTCAAATAAACAGCGTAATAGATCGATTCGTTAGTCAAATTGACAGATACTTCTAGGGTAATGTGTTCTCTGAGGGCATGAAGCCATCAGCTCACTCTTCCACGCAGCTGTTTGGTGGTGCTTCTTTGTTTTTTGCTTTCTAAACGTCTTTTCTGAGAGCCACGCGTCGGCTTAGTTGCTCGTCTTACTTTTTGAACCTTTGTCGCTTCCAAGATCAATTCTTTCAAGCGCACTAAAGCATCATCTCGGTTTTGTTCCTGAGTTCTATACTGTTGCGCTTTAATGATAATCACACCGTCTTTGGTGATGCGGCTATCTTTGTGTGCGAGGAGCTTTTCTTTATAGAAGTCAGGTAGGGTAGAGTGCTTGATATCAAAACGTAAATGTATCGCGCTCGATACTTTATTGACGTTCTGACCGCCGGCTCCTTGTGCTCTGATCGCTGTTAACTGGAGTTCCCAGTCTTGAATCGAAACAGAGTTAGATATTTGTAACATAAACATCCATTTTGAACGGTAATATGGCGCCATGATACTGAATATTGGTTATGGTATCAGTAACTTTATTTAAGAGTGGTAGTAGTGATGAAAATAGATTTAACGGCATATGAAGGATTAATCTTTGATATGGACGGTACGTTGATCGATACAATGCCTGCACATGTAAAGGCGTGGGAGCGAACGGCTGAAGAGTTTGGCTTTCATTTTGAAGCGTCTTGGCTGCATAGCTTAGGTGGCATGCCGAGTTATAAGATAGCCGGTGAGGTGAACAGCAAATACGGTTTATCGCTCGACCCACAAGCGGTTTCTACGTTTAAAATGGCGTCGTTTGCGGCTATCGAAGACAAAGGAGACGTTATCCCTTGTACTCACTCTCTGTTGTTAGAGCATCTGGGTAACAAGAAGATTGCAGTCGGAACGGGCAGTCAACGTAAAAGTGCCGAACAGTTACTGGATAAGACAGAGATCTTGAGTAAGCTCGATATTCTCGTGACAGCAACAGACGTTAAGAATCACAAACCAAATCCGGATACTTTCTTAGATGCGTGTTTTGGTATGGGTTTGCAGCCAAAGCAGTGTGTTGTGTTTGAAGATACGAACCTAGGTAAGCAGGCTGCTCATGCTGCGAACATGGATTGTATTCTAGTGGTAGAGGGGAACAAACTAGAGTTCTATCCTGCACCAAGCTGATTGCAAGGATTGGGTTGTTAAACAGCCAAACTAATAGCCTAGCGGAACAATACTGATTTTCTGTTAGGCGATTTCGCTCATTTCGCTGTCTAGGAACAGGCACACACTGTTTCGACCTGCTGCTTTGGCTTCATAAAGTGCTAAATCGGCGCACTTGTAGTTAAGAGCAGGGTCGTTGGTCAGGTTGGTAATTCCACCACTGACCGTCACCACGTTATCGAGCTCAATACTGACTGCGATTCTCAATCTGTTAAGTACATACTCAGCTTCTTCTGTTGTGGTATGAGGCAGAATAACGCCAAACTCTTCGCCACCAATACGAGCCACAAAATCAGTTTCTCGGCACTCTCGTTGTAATACTTGAGCAACGGTTTGAATGACGCGATCTCCATAATCGTGACCAAATCTGTCGTTGATGCGTTTGAAGTGGTCTATGTCCAAAATCGCTAAACAAGACTGTTCGCGAGTAGGGTAACGATTAACACGAGAGCACTCATCTCGCAGCTCAAGATCGAATTTACGGCGGTTCCAACACCCAGCTAAGGCATCTTTTTCACTCAGGTTTCTCAGTTTGTTTTCTAGCTCTTTGTGTTTACTTATATCCACAAATGAAGCGACATAAAACTGAATCACGTCTTTCGAGTCTTTAATGGTTTGGATTCGCAATATTTCCGTGATCAAAGACCCGTCTTTACGACGATTAACCACTTCGCCTTCCCACATGCCTTTCTCTTTGATGATGCTCCACATTTTGATGTAGAACTCTTCGTTGTAGCGACCAGAGGCAAACATGGACGGTTGGCGGCCTTTTACGTCTTCTAACTCGTAGCCACTCACACGGGTGAACTCTTGGTTTACTTTGATGATTCGGTTGTTTCTGTCGGTAATCACCAAGGCAGACATGCCATTCATTGCGGCCTTAGCAAGTTGGCTCTCGATACTGTTCTTCTTGTGGTTGCTGTTCCACAATACGAAGCCAGCGGAGATCATCGAAATCAAGAAAGACAAGGTGATGATCTGAACGACGATCGCTTGTTTTTCTTGTCGGTATTGACTGCTGAACTGCTGATTTTCAATGTGAAGAACCATGTAAATAGGGCCTTCAAACTGTTTGATTTTAGGGCTGATGTCGGAATGAAAATACCAGTTCTCACCATCGAAATAGCTCGAAGATGTCTTGTCTTGAATCGCAGTCCAAAGCTCAGGGTATAACTTTGCGTAAGTCTGCTCTGAACGTGATTCAATTACATGTCCGAAAGATTCCGTAGGATCCGGCCCCATGATTATGTGTCCGGTTTTGTTGAGAATAATAGGAACAGCAGAAGATGCACCAATTTGATAGTGAAGGCGCTTATAAATCTCAAGCATGTTCAGGTTTGCGATGAAGTAACCAATAATGCGGTTGTTTTCAGCGACTGGCGTCATAATGCGTAGCGCCGGCGTTAACGGGTGGATGATTTCTCCATTTTCCATTTCAAGATCAATGCCTCTAGAGCTGACATCGCCAATCTCTAACTTCTGTAGCATCTGGTAGTAATCTCGAGAAGATTTGTTCTGCAGTTCGCTCTCGGGGACGACTGTTGCTCGACCGTCTTTGTAGTTAACACGGAACACTTCGTTGCCGGCTAGATCGAGGTAACGAAGATGGGAATAGTATTTTTGGCCACGAGCTAACATCACCCAAAGATCTTGCAGGGTTTCTTTATGGATAATAGAAGGTTCTCGAATCGCTCGGAGTAGTGTTTGAGAGTCGGCGATTGACGGAACAGAGTTAGAGATTTGCTCAACAATAACAGCGAGTTCATGAAAGCTGTATTCGATTTGATTTTGGCTAGACTGCTTAATATTTAGAGTGTGCTGAGCATCAATTCTGTCAAGTTCAGAATTGATGTAGAGGGCAGGGACTAGTCCTAGGGCAAAGATGGTACATAGAAATTGGCTGACTAGTTTTTTTATACTTGTATTCATCACTGTCCTCAAAGAATCAGCGCAATACTATATATTTTATAGGGTTTTTAATGTGATCTTGACCGAGAAGTTAAGACAAGATTCGCATATAACTACGATTTAAGTGCAACTTTTTGCAGTTAAGCTTGATTGTTGAGCAATCACTTCGTTAGTAAATGATTGCTCAATATAGAACACTGCTCCGAAACCTAAGCTAAATTAATCGCGATTAATTGCCGATTATCTAACTAAGGGCAGCTAGCTTAGGCCGACGATATTTCCATTACTATCAATATCTAACGACATGAACGCCGGTTTGTCAGGCAAGCCTGGCATGGTCATTACATTGCCGCACAACGCGTAAATAAAGCCAGCACCAGCACACAATTTTAGTTCTCTAACCGGCACGTCAAATTGGGTTGGTGCACCTTTTACGTGTGCTTCTGTCGAGATCGATAGTGGTGTTTTTGCCAAACAAACTGATAGGTCGCTATAGCCATGCAGTTTGAATTCAGCCAGTTGTTTTTTAGCCAGTGGAGATAGCGAAATACTTGCCGCGCCATAACCAACTTCAGCAACTGCCATCAGCTTTTCTTCTAGGCTTTGCTCTGAGTGATACAAAGGCTTAAATTCACTCTGTTTTTGGCAAGCTTTGACTACAGCGTGAGCCAGTTGAGTTGCGCCTTCGCCACCTTGACCAAATGCTTCGCTTACCTCAACGTTAACGCTTGAGTCGAAGTCGGTGATCATCTGTTTCAAAGCATCGAGCTCTTGAGCTGAGTCTTGTGGGAATCGGTTAATCGCAACAACTGTAGGCACTTGGTATTGCTTAACGTTGTTGATGTGCCATTTTAGGTTCTCAAAGCCTGCAATTAGCGCGTCTTGGTCATCATTAAAGATTGAATCAGGTAACGGAGTGCCCGGTCTCAAATCGTATAAACCAGAGTTAGCCTTTAATCCACGTAAGGTTGCGACAACCACAGCGCAATCGGGCTTCTTGTTCGACGCTTTCGCTTTTATGTTGCACGCTTTCTCAAAGCCCATGTCTGAGCCGAAACCACCTTCAGTTACCACAAAGTCACTCAGCTTTAACGCTATTTTATCGGCAATAATTGAAGAGTTACCATGTGCGATGTTCGCGAAAGGCCCGGCGTGAATTAGGGTAGGAACGCCTTCAAGGGTTTGCATCAATGTTGGTTCAATAGAATCCTTCATGGTTACGGTCATTGCGCCTGCAACGTTGAAGTCATCTGCGGTCAACGGCAAGCCTTGTTTGTTGTAGGCAAGTACCACTCGTCCGATGCGCTTTCTCAAATCTTGAAGGTCATTGGCTAGAGCAAGAATGGCCATTAGCTCTGAAGCAGCTGAGATATCAAATCCATCTTCTCGCTCAAAGCCGTTAATTGTTTTGTCTGCTTCGTTCTTGCCAACCGTGATCATGCGTAGTGCGCGATCATTGTGGTCAAGTACACGTCGCCAAACGATTCTGCTTGGGTCAATATCCAAGGCTTTTAAGCCAGAACGCGCTTCAAACGCCTCTAAGCCTTCCCGTTGTTCATGATACAAACGTGCATCAATGGCGGCAGAGGCGAGGTTGTGAGCGGCCGTAACAGCATGAATATCGCCCGTCAGGTGCAGGTTTAATTGTTCCATAGGGGCAACTTGAGAGTAACCACCACCCGCAGCGCCACCTTTTACACCAAATACCGGACCCATTGAAGGCTGGCGAATGCAGGCCATTGCAGATTGGTTAATCTCTGCGAGGCCTTGTGCTAATCCGATAGTAGTGACGGTTTTGCCTTCACCAAGAGGTGTCGGTGTGATCGCCGTGACTACGACTAATTTACCATCTTGTTGGTTGGCGAGGCGTTCAAGTGACGTGAGAGACACTTTAGATTTGAATTGCCCTAATGGCTGATGTTCGTTGTGGTGCAGGCCAGCTTGCTTGGCAACCTCACTGATGTTTTTAAGGGGAGTAGAGCGACAAATATCAATATCAGACAGCATATTTGATCCTTATATCAGAACCGAAAGGCGGTACGTAAACGTTTGCGTGGCGATAGTACTGTATAAATTTGCCAAGTAAAGGCAAACCACACGAATTATGTGCTGGAAGATAACAGATCTAAAGAGTCATTGCGCGAGATCAAATCTTAAACGAGCAAAATATTCGTTCTGATTACCTTCAGTTGCAATTATATTGGCGTTGAATACAAAAAGGGCTGCATATAGCAGCCCTTCAAGGAATGGGTAATCTCACTTGGCGTTAACCTCTAAGAGGTAACTACCTAATATGGCCGATTAACGATCCCAGTATGTTTCTTCTAAGCTATCTTCGCGTTCAGGTAATGCACGAGAAAGGCGAGGAGAGTGCTGAGTCAACACTTCGTAGCTTACACGGTTTGCGTACTTACAAATTTGAGACAGTGAAGAGTAAGTTAGACAAGTGTGCTCGTGTTTCTCTGAGTTTGGTACATTCACGTGGTGGTAGCTGTTTGCTGCCATGTCGTGTAACAGTGCTGAAAGTGCACCATCACCAGCACCATTTGTGTTCTTAATTTCAAGTGGGCCACCGAGGTAAGGGCCAATATGAGAATACACTTTTACTGGGTCTTTGCAGTCTTGCTTACGCATAGCGCGGCTAAATTCGTATTTATTGAATTCAGGGATATTACCCGGTAACAATGGCAGTGTGGTTTCGCGTTTCGCTGGCTCGTCAGTGTAACCTGCCATGTATAGGCCAATAGGGCCTGCAGTACATAGAACTAGGTCAACCCACTCAAGTGCTTTGTTAGCAGCTAGCAGAGGATCTTTTTCGCCTGTTAGGGCTTCACCTTCGTCTTCGTTCATCGCGACGATGGTTACGTTGTCTTTCAGGTATTCTTGCCACCATTCAGCGTTACCTTCGATCACATACTTAGTACCAAGTGTTAGTACAACAGGCACATTGTGCGCTTTCGCGTATTCAATCGCTTTTTGTACCGCTTTTGGCATCGGATCTTCAGGTTTGCCACGCATTAGGTATGACGACACAACCAATGCAGAAGCTTTCTCGAAGACTTTTTCAGGAATGCTTTCTGGAAGAAGTTTGTTCATGTGGCCTTCGTTGATTGCAAACGTACGTTCGCCATCTTCAGAAATCAGCGTGTAACAACGACCAATTGGACCATCAACAGTTTGAAGGTGGTTTAGATTCATACGAGAAGAAGTGCGGCAAAGGTAACGATAACCAAATGAGCCAACTTCAATCTTCTTAGACATTACGCCAAGCAGGACAGATTTGCTGTCCGCAAGTACGGAATAGTTGTGCAGTGTGTTGCCGATAGTATCGCCAGGATATTGATGCGTGATCAAACCGCGCTCAACTAACTCTTCATACAGCGCATCTGCTTTACTTTCTTCCAATACCAGTGAGTGACCTTTACTCAGCTCGTATTTTTCTAGGAACTCGTTGTCAACACGGGCTTCGATATCAACAATCGTTTGGCCAACACCCACAATCGTTGCGCGGTGAAGCTTAGGCGTTTGTTGAATTTGGTTGACCAACGGATCACGTGCGTGAGTTGGAAAGTAGTGCTTAGATTTACGCTGTCCAGGAAACTTCATATGAAAAATACAGTGAAAAAATTTTGCCGCATGATATCACATTTTGTTTCTGTTTCTTTCATTTTTATTACATTTTGAATTACCTGCACAATGTCTGTACAGGTGATTCAACTAACTATATGTTTGAAACTACTCGGTTGGCTGTACTAACGTCGCTGGATCAACGTAAGCCTCTGTACCCCATAGTGGAACAGTTGAAAGGCTGTGTTTGAAGCTACCTTCTGTTTCTTTGGTGGTGTAAGACAAGTAGAGCAGCGACTGATTCTCTGCATCGTAGATACGACGAACCTTCATTGTTTTAAAGAAGATACTTTTCGATTGCTTGAATACCACTTCGCCAGACTTACTCTTGTCTATTTGAGCAATCATTTCTGGTGTAATTTCACCTGTTTGACGACAAGATATAGAGCTATCACTTGGATCAGAAAGGCTAAGGTTTGCTTCGATTGATGCGATATGACAGGTAACACCCGCGATCTTATCGTCATCTAATGAAGACATCTTGATATCCTTCATTGTGAAGAAACCCAGTGAGACGTCGCCAACCTCGTTGTCCGAACAGCCAGCTAACATTGTCACGATACCTGCTGCTATTAAGGCTTTTTTCATAAGAAGTCCTTTTTATTTATATAGTTCTGTTTACTATAAGGATATTGAAAGCTTGGATACGAGTGTAGAGCTTTTCGTTAAGTTCTTAAAGGATGTTGTTGGATAATGAAAAATATGAAGCATTTAAAGTACTTGTTGGCCTTGGTCATGCTCTGTATGCTCTCTGCTTGTAGCTCGGCACCTCAGCCGACCGTATGTCTTCCAAATAACTGCGATATTTGGGGATACTAACCGTAGGTACTAAAAGAATGAATAACGAAATACCTGAAATTGCACACAAGAAAAACCAATGGCTATTTAGTCAGCTCGATATTGCTTACCCCGCAAAAGAGAGCCTCCTCGGCCGTGAACTTTATCAAAGCAAACTTCCATCCAAGACATACCAACTCCTAGCACAAGATCAAACTCCTTCCCAAATTGATGAACTGCATAAAGTCGATTTCCATAAATTGACCGTGCTATTTTCACTCAACCAAGCAAGCGTTTACCAAGATGAAATCGAAAGGGCACACATGCTTGAGTTCTTGAGCCAAATTATGCTTTCTGACGATCATGTATTATATATTGGTACTCAAAACGGTGAAGTTGTGGCGAGCGCTATCGTCACAGAAGCGGATGGTTCCCTATTGATCTCGGATGTCGTTGCTGAAAATGGTCAAAGTATCAACAACTTTGCTAAGCAGTTACACGATTTTTGGGCACAAGATCATGCTTCTTGCGATAAAGTGTGGATCGAGAACTAAAGATTCTTTGACAAAGCGTTAATCTAAGTACAATACCCCGTCTTATTTAAAAGGTATTGTATGTACAAGCTATTGATATCAATCGCTGTATTGTGTGTTAGCGCTTATTCTTCACTCAGCTTTGCTAACGACTGGGATATAAAACGCATCCTAGTTTTACACTCATACGAACCTTCTTATCAATGGACTGCTGACTTCCAAAAAGGGATAGACAGTGCGTTCAGCCAGTCTCAAACCGAAGTTAAACTCTCAATAGAGTATTTGGATTCTAAGCGTGTTCACAGCCGAGAGTATTACGACTCTCTCGCGAACTACTTACGTGCGAAATATGCAGGTTATAAGTTTGATGGCGTAATTGCGACGGACGATAACGCGGCCAATTTTCTTGAATCTCTGCCTAATTTGATTGATCGCTCAACACCTGTCGTTGCAGCCGGCATCAATGATTTCAGCACCGACATGTACGCGGTGTCTGACAGAGCAACTGTGCTTTACGAGAACGATCAGATAGACGTTAATATTAAGCTGATCTCCAAATTAAGACCTAATCTAAAGAATCTCTATTTTGTAAATGATTACAGTGTCACGTCTGAATTGATTCATAAAGAAATGAACAAAATGATGGCTGAATTTTCAAATATCAATCTCGTAGAAATTCGCGACTTGTCGCTGGAGCATACGAGCCAATTTTTGGAAGGGATCTCTGCGGACGATGCGGTATTGCTCAGTCATTACAACACCGAGTTAAAGCAAGGGGTTTATCACACTTACCAAGAGATTGCGTATACGTTGTCAAAAGCGAGTGCTGCTCCGGTGTTTGCTTTATGGCAGTTCTATATTTCGGGTGATGTACTCGGTGGTTACGTTAATCACTCACAAAGCATGGGTGAACAGGCCGTCGATGCGTTGGATAAATACCTTCCACTTGGTTTTACTACACCGTTAACTCCCGGAGACAACAAACGTTTTGTATTCAATTACCCTGCAATGAAGAGATACGGGATTAGTGGAAACGCGTTACCTGACGAAGCGGTTTTCATTAACGAGCCTTCATCCTTTATTCGCAAAAACTTCCAGTTGTTATTGGGGCTGTCGATGGTGATTGCGGGTTTGAGCCTGATCATCTTGATGCAATTTGTCACTCTGCGCCAAAAGAAAGAGTTGGCGAATAAGAACAAACGAATCTTAAAGCTTCAGAAACAGACCTTGAATATCCAAAAGGATATGATTCATGTTCTCGGAGAGGCAATTGAAACCCGCTCTGGCGAAACTGGTAATCATGTTAAGCGTGTAGCCAAGTTGTCTGCACTGCTTGCTAAGTATCGTGGCTTGAGCCATCGCGAGGTCGAGATGATTGAGATCATCAGCCCAATGCACGATGTGGGTAAGATTTCAGTCCCTGAATCAATCTTGGATAAACCTGGGAAATTAACCGACCAAGAGTGGGAGGTGATGAAGCTTCATACTACGGCTGGCTATAACTTACTAAAGAGCGGAGCGGGTGATATTACCAACCTCGCGGCAATCATTGCTAACGAACATCACGAGCGTTGGGATGGTGCTGGATACCCGAATGGAAAAGTGGGTGATGAAATACACCTGTTTGCTCGTATCACTGCCGTAGCCGATGTGTTTGATGCGCTGCTTAGTGCACGTTGCTACAAAGAACCGTGGCCGTTAGATATGGTGGTCGATTTGTTTGAGCGAGAGTGTGGCTACCAGTTTGATCCTCAGCTAACTAAATTGCTACTGAAACACTTATCCGAGTTTGTCGCTATCCGAGATTCGTACCCCGATACTGGAACTGTAGAATATGCGTCTTCACCTTCGCTTGAAGCTAAGGTCTTAGAAGAGTCGGTTGTTAGCTAATTGTCGCTCTATCTGAGTAGCCTATAAGCCATTTTTTTTATCGATTCACCACGATCCGGCTAGGAAGTAGTGATTTATATTTTCTCCTGAAATTGAGTAGCTTATGTAAACCTCGCAGTATTTGGTTTCGTAGAATCTGGGTTAATTTAATGAAAACTGTTGCTTATGCTGAGCGATAAAGTGATCAACTCCATATTTCGCGAAGAGAAATAAGCCTGTATCTGCAAACTGTTACCTCAATCATCTCGCGCATTGAAAGAACACTATAGGATAAAACTTGGATTCAATCTGAGTGAGATACCTATGCGGTTAGAACAGACTAAATGTGTGATTTTCGATTGTGACGGAACACTTATCGATAGTGAAAAGCTGTGCTGCCAAGCTTTGGTGAACGTTTTCACTGGCTTTGGAGCGGAGCTAAACGTCAACGACTGCTATGCGCACTTTCAAGGCGGGAAGCTAGCCGACATCTTAATGGATACACAAGAACGTCTTGGGTTATCTATCTCGATTGATACACTTGAGCCGTTATATCGCAATGAATTACAAGCACTGTTCCAGCGTCATTTAAAACCGATGGATGGCGCTATCGAACTTATTGAATTCCTCAAACAACAAGACATCGAGTTTTGTATTGCTTCCAATGCACCGAAATCTAGGGTTGAATCTTCATTGGCGATGACAGGCATGCTAGACGACTTCAAAGGCAAAGTGTTCTCAGCTTTTGATGCTAACAGCTGGAAGCCAGAGCCTGATCTAATCATGTACACGGCCATGAACATGGGCTTTCTGCCAAATGAGTGCATCTACGTGGATGATACGTTGAAAGGGATTGAGGCTGGTGTTCGCGCGGGTATCCAATCGTTTCGATTACGCCCGAGTATTGATGAAGCAATCGTAGATCCCGAAGCCGACTCAGCAGAACTCGCGGCTCAGGATATCTACAGTTTAGAAGAAATTTCAGTTTGGATTAATGGCAAGCACTGCTCAAATGGTGGTATATCGAATTCTGCAGCTTTGGTGGGGTAGAGCTTAGTTGAAGGCTGACTACCTTACTAAATTGTTTGGTGTGGAAACCGCAAGATGCACAAGTAAACTTTTCTCCACTTTCTGAAAGCAGATACTCGTCGTGTTGGCATAAAGGGCATGTAATGTCGTCGGTGTTTGGTGTTTCTGTTTTATTCATTATGTGTCACCTGCAGCAAGGGGGTAAGCGAAAAAAGACCCGTTCAATTAGATTACTCCTAAGCTCGAATATTAGACAGTTCTGACACTTCTTAATCTCTCCTTTGCGACTTGCTTCATGGTAATTGACAATGTCATCGTTATTGACCATGGTTCTTGTAATGTTATTAAACAAAAGCCAAAAAGAAAGGACCCATTACGAGTCCTCATTAGTTTGTTTTCAATTCACGCCGCTAGTTCACCAGTTGATCCTTAAGTTCGGTAGCGTGCCAATGTCTGAGATAGAGAAACCGACGCTTCTGTTAGCCTAGATACGCCATTTGAAGAATTCTGAGCCACGTCTTTAATCACATCGGATTGGCTTCGAATATCGTTAAGCTCTGCTGCAATCGTATTGGCAACGTTACTTTGCTCATCGGCTGATGTTGCGATTTGGATACTCATGTCCATTAGTGCTTGAGCTGAATCTGCAATCGAGTTTACGTCGTGACCAATGTTTGAAATCAACTGGCTACTGGTTTGCGCTTGGTCAACCGTCTGTTCGGTGATCTTCGCGATATTTTGGCTCTCTTGCTGTAAGCGTTCAATCATCGCTTGGATTTCTACAGTAGCCGACTGAGTGCGGCTTGCCAGTGTTCTTACTTCATCAGCAACAACAGCGAAACCTCGGCCTTGCTCGCCCGCACGAGCGGCTTCAATCGCGGCATTTAAAGCAAGTAAGTTAGTTTGCTCTGAAATAGCATTGATCGTCGTGATGACCTCGTTAATTTGGCTCGTATTCACATTCAAGCTAGTAACAGAAGATGAGGTTTGCTCAATCAAAGAAGAAAGGGTGGTGATTTCCGAGATTGCCTGTTGAACCTTCGCGTGGCTATCGTTGATTTGCTGCGCGTCTTGTTCTGTTTGTTCAGTTGAGCGTGCAGAGATGTTAGAGACTTCATTTGCCGAAGCTGTCATCTGATCCATTGCTGTCGCTACAGAGTCTAGAGAGGCATTTTGGCTCATGATTTGTGTTTCGCTGCGCTTCATCTCAGTTTCGAAAGAAGCCGATGTTTCGCTTAGCGTTGCTGCACTGTGGTTTACGTTGTTGACTAACTCACTAAGCGTGTCCATTGAACGGTCAAGCGCACAACCAATCGTGCCGAACTCATCACGGCCAGGGTGGAAGCCAAGGCGTGATGTTAAGTCACCATCACCAATCTTTTGAGTCGTTGAATAAAGAACCCAAAGTGCGCCGCCTAGGAAAGTCGCTACCCAGTAACAGAAAAGACCAAAAGGCACACACCACAAGAAGCTCAGTAATAAAGTGTACAGTGCTTGCTGCTTTTGATTCTGTATATCGTTAGTTGAAACGGTAAGTGAGTAGTAGTTGCCATCTTGTGCGAGTGCTGTGGCAGTCACCGAACCATTGTTTGAAATAGTGGTTTGTTGAGCGCGAGTTTGCTGGCTAACAGAGCGAACAGAAGCAGGGGAATCTGATGCTGATAAAATGCCTTGCAGTTGATACTCGACCTGCTGTTTTGCAGTTACGTCAATGTGTTCCATTTTGTTGACGTAGTTCAGTCCAGCTAGGCTTGCCAAAGCGGCAAAAAAGATTAAGAAAATGACCCAAAATTTGTCGTTGATCGACATCTTAATAAACAGTTTGTCTATCGTTCGAAATTGTACTTCTTTCATAAAAACTCCACGGTAAATCCTTTACCGTGGACTCTAAATAACCGACCTCAATAAAAATGTGACTTCAATCGACTAATTGTGAAAATTAATGATAGTGATATGTCATTTATGAGATCTGAATCAAGTAAATTAGTTCTGTATAGGTTTATTAGCCTAAAGAAGGCAGTAACCCTACTGAAATAAGAACTTGAATCGCAATGATAAATACGCCAACGCTACCTGCTAAAAACAACGCTTTGCTACCGCCTAACACTTGGTAACTGGCTTCTGCAGATTGAGGTTTGACAGAGAAATCAGTGTAACGAACCTTGTAGACCATCACTGTTGGTAACAGAATCGCGAGCACTGAAAGTGCAATGGCTGCGTAGCCTAAAGCCATGATGAAGCCTTGTGGGTAAAATAAGGCAAACCCCAGTGGCGGTAAGAAGGTGATAGCAGCTGTCTTAACACGTTTTGCGTTACCTAGTTTCTTGCTCAGTGAGTCGCCCATGAATTCAAATAAGCCCAAGCTCACACCAATAAAAGATGTCAGCAGTGCAAGGTCTGCAAACACACCGACGATCACGCTTAGGTTGGATTGATGAACCGTTTGCGATAGCGAGACTAATAGCGCGCCCAAGCTTGTGTCAGACAACAACTGCTCTTGGCTAATCACGCCCAAAGTAACACTTTGCCAGAAAACGTAGATAACCAGAGGCAGTGCCGAGCCAATAATCATTACCTTACGTAAAGAACGAACGTCACCATCTAGGTATCGAACAATTGATGGGATGCTGCCGTGGAAACCAAAAGAGGTAAACACAACCGGAATAGCCGCAACAATCAGGCCTTGCTGTAAAGGCATGCTCATTAAGTATTGAGAGGTAATGTTTGGCGCTAGGAAGCTGAGTACCAAAACCATCGCGATAAGCTTTAAGCCAAACAAAACGCGGTTAACTTTATCAACACTGTGTGTACCAATCGTAACAACGCCGGCAACTAATAGGGTAAATAGAAGCGTGGTGATTTGAGCATTAAGTTCGATACCCGCGATATCCGAAATTCGTTGGTTAAATTGCGCACCGCCGCCAGCTATGTATGCCGCACACAGAGCGTAGAAAAGAAACATCACCGCGAAGCTCGCAATCCACTTTCCTTTTGTCCCCAAAATGGTATGAGCTAACGTGTGTAGGGTAGCGTCAGATTCTGCGAATTGGTGAAGCTCTACCATTAATAGCGCAGTAAAAGCCATTAACGCCCATAAACCCAGCATCAAGAAAAGTGAAGTTGAAAAGCCAATACCTGCAGAAGCAAGTGGAAGAGCGAGCATGCCAGCACCAATGGTTGTGCCTGCAATGATCAAAGTACTACCAAAAACCTTTGATTTATTCATTGTATATAATTCTTTACGTTAGGGTGTGTTTTCATTGTAATTCTTCTAGCTTAAGCGCATAAACCCAAAGAATATCTCGATTTTGAAGTATTCTGATTGAGTTTAATTCCAAATGCAATTCTTATTGTAATTAAAAACATCCACTGTAAATTAATATTTACACAAAGGGGCGTGTCAGCATTCAAATGAGCAAAGCAAACGTTTGACCATGATCGGTTTCAAAATTTATAGAGTAATTTATTGTACTTGGTGTAAGGTGGCAGTACATATGTCGTTCGCGTATACCCCTTTAGCGCAAAAAAGCGTTAATGATCGCGAGTAGCTTTAAGCTATGAATATGGAATGGGTAGAGTAGAGTGCGTTCATCAAAGTGACATAATATAAGTCCAAGATGGTGCACTAGTTAATCGGACATCATGTCCACATCAAGGAATAGAGGGGGCACAATGAGTGACCAATCTTATAATGACGAAAGTCTAGAGTTGTTAGATGCTATGGAAATTGGCATTGATTTGTCTGACTATGAGCAGACAGTGAAACAGTTAGCAGAAGAGCTTTTCAAGTCTTCGAACTAAGCTTTTAAGATCTTTAATTCAGTTTCAACTGAAACGTTTTAAAGCTAAAAGTTTTCTTAGCTAAAGCTTCTCAAAGCAAACAATTCTAAACTGAGCAAATCGTATTCGCTCACACGTCATACCAAAACTATCCTCATTAAAGTTCGCGAAGATAAACGAGTACGTTTACCATGTTACTTAGTTCTCGATACTTTAATGAGGTTCAATGAACTTTCTCGCACACCTTCACATCGCCAAGCACTGTAACAGCAACTTAGCAGGTAACCTGTTAGGTGATTTTGTTAAAGGCGACCCTAATAAACACTATTCTGATTCCCTTTCTGACGGTATTAGGCTTCATCGATTTGTTGATAGCTATACTGATCGTCATGATGTATCTCGTTCTGCAAAATCACTTTTCTCAGACCAAACACGACGCTTTGCGCCTATCGCACTCGATGTATTTTGGGATCACTGCTTAGCCAATCATTGGGATCAGTTTTCACAGCAGACATTAGAGCGTTTTTGTTTAGATAGCCATGAGCAGATCTTTGAACATCAAGAGCCACACTGGCCTGAAAATTTCGTTATGGTTCATCAGAAAATGGCTGAGCATAGATGGTTAGAGAGCTATCAAGACATGTCATCTATAGAGGTGGTGTTGCAGCGAATGGCGTTGAGAAGGCCTAAGCTCGGTATGCTCGAGGCATGTTACGATGACCTCGAACGTCACTATGATACGTTGCAGTGTCACTTTAATGAGCTTTATCCCAACGTTTTAGAGGAAGCTAAGCAGTTTAATGCGCTTCAAATGAAGAAAAATCAAAAGGAAAGGTAAACAGCGTAATGCAGGTTTGCTACAATCCGCGCCTATTTAATCTTTGAGCATCATACTATGTCTGAATCTACAAAATCTTTTAACCAACTAGGATTATCTGAGCATCTTCTTGCCACGTTGTCTGAGCTTAATTTTACGGCTCCTACCAGTGTTCAAGAACAAGCAATTCCATTGGTATTAGAAGGCAAAGATGTACTGGCTGGTGCTCAAACGGGTACAGGTAAAACGGCTGCGTTTGGTTTACCGATTATTCAAAGATTAATCGAGACAAAAGACAACGTTATTCCGAACCCTAAGCTCGTTCGTGCGCTTGTATTAGTGCCAACTCGTGAATTGGCACAACAGGTTTTCGATAACTTAACTAGCTACGCAAAGGGCACCGACATTAAAGTCGTGGTGGCTTACGGCGGCGTTAGCATGAAGGTGCAAACTGATAACTTACGCGGTGGCGCAGATATTCTTGTCGCGACGCCTGGTCGTCTTATTGATCACATGTTCACTAGAAACATCATGTTGAGCCAAACGGAAGTACTGGTACTGGATGAAGCTGACCGTATGTTAGATATGGGCTTCATGCCTGACATTAAGCGTATTCTTTCTCGCATGAACGAAGTGCGTCAAACTCTGTTCTTCTCTGCAACGTTTGATAACAAAATCAAAGCGATTGCACACCGTATGATGCAGAAGCCAAGTGAAATCCAAGTTACGCCAAAAAACAGCACCGCTGAAACCGTAACACAGATGGTTTACCCGGTAGATAAGTCGCGTAAAAGTGAGCTATTAGCGTATTTGATTGGTTCAAAAAACTGGCAACAAGTGTTGGTGTTCACAAAGACTAAGCAGGGCACTGATGCTCTCGTTAAAGAGCTTAAGTTAGACGGCATTAAAGCGGCATCAATCAATGGCGATAAGAGCCAAGGTGCGCGTCAAAAAGCCCTAGACGATTTCAAGTCAGGCAAAGTTCGTGCGTTGATCGCAACCGACGTGGCAGCTCGTGGTATTGATATTCAGCAGCTAGAACAAGTTGTGAACTATGACATGCCATTTAAAGCAGAAGATTATGTTCACCGCATCGGACGTACTGGCCGTGCGGGTAACAGCGGCTTAGCGATCTCTTTGATGAGTCAGGATGAAGCTTACCTATTGGGTGACATTGAGCGATTACTTGATACGCGCTTGCCTCAAGAGTGGCTAGAGGGCTTTGAACCAAGCCTTGAAAAAGATCTAGCGCCCGATCGTGGTGGTCGCAGCAAAAGCCGTTCATCAGAAAAACGTAAGATGAAAGCGAAGCTTAAGATTCACCAAAACCGCGGTAAAGCACGTCGCTAATAAGCTGTACAAAGCTCCAGTTTAAAGATCTATACATATAAAAACGCGCCGTTACAGTGACTTCTGTAACGGCGCGTTTTTGTATCTTATAAGCTCATCATGGGTATGAACCTGATTAAGCTTTATGTTCCTGGTTACACTTCCATTCACATGGCACTTCATAAATCAGCTCTTCAATCGAGGTTGGATTTAGAGCCCACTCTTCATCAATATTGAACTTGCTGACCATCTGCGTGTTGAAAAGCTGCCAATGCTTAAGTAGGGCGTCTTCGGGTGAGGTGACCATATCACCTTCATTCCAAGTGCTTTCCATAAAGGGAGTGAGGCATACAGCGCCGTTTGCGTACATGATCATTTGCCATTTAACTTCGTAAATGTTGATCATTTTGTCTGGGTTAGCTGCATTGTACTCAGCGGCAAGCCCGTTAATCTCTTTTTCAACATCGCCGACATTGTCGATGAAGTAATCAACTAGGTTGTCTTCTTGGCGAACAGAGTCTGAAATAAGCTGCATTGGCCTACGTGAGTGAATCATGTTGGTGAACAGACGCATGCTAAACAGGTAGATAGCGATATTTGGCGCAACATCTTTTGGCAGCTCTTCCATAATCTTACTGATGTAAGACTGAAAATAATCGTGTAAACAATCACTTATTGCATGCCAAATCTTTTCTTTGCTACCAAAGTGGTGGCGGATAAGGCTATGCGAGACGCCTGCCTTTTCACTGATGTTTCGCAGTGATACACGATCGTAGCCAAAGTCACAGAACATGTCTGCGGCAACGCTCATGATCAAAAAACGCGTCTCTTCGGCGTCTTTTGCACTTCTTCTACCTTGCTTCTTTTCGGTCATCTTCATTTCACATAATTACCTGATTACAACATTCTACACTGTTTTTACTGAAATAAAAAATACTGCACAAGTGGAAAGTAAAGCTTGAGAATTATTTAATATTAAATATACTGCCCACCTGTGTAATAAATCATAATAATTAAACGGAGAGGCATCATGCAGTTCAATTTGTCGATCAATGCCATATCGAGCAAGCGCATGGGAGCTGTTATTGCAGCACTATTGCTCGCAGGCTCTCTAACTGGATGTGACAAAGTTCAGTCAGAGGAAAATGTGCAGGTAATCAAGCCAGTCAAGCTGTTCGAAATCCCACAACAGACTGATATTGATCTCGATAGCTTCATTGCAAAGGTTGATGCAACCGACCGTGCGGCACTTTCTTTCCAAGTGGGTGGAGATATAGAAACCTTCGATGTTCGTATGGGACAAGAAGTGAAGAAAGGTCAGGTGTTAGCCGTATTAGACGCGACGGATTACCGTATTGCCGTTGACGCAGCCCAAGCTAAATTTGATCTGGCGAACAGCCAATACAAACAAGCTTCTGAGTTGTATGCGAAAAAACTGGTCAGTACCGATTACTACGACCAAGCCGTAAACACCTTTACTGCCGCTGAAGTTGAGTTGGACCAAGCAAAAACAAACCTTGGCTACACTACCTTAGTTGCTCCATTCGATGGCGTGGTATCGATGGTGTTTGGAAAGCAATATCAATTGATCGCAGAAAAGCAGCCTGTACTGAATATTTTGAATCACAGTGAAATGGATGTGACGTTTTCAATTCCAGTATCAAAGCTTGAAGACCGTTCTATTCAAGACCTAACGAGCTCAAACATGTGGGTTGTGATGGACAGCCACCGCGGCATTCGTATCCCGACTCGCTTTAAAGAAATCTCAACGCAACCAGATGAAGATACCAACAGCTACCAAGCGGTTGTGTCTATCGAAAAGCCAGAAGGCATCAATCTACTTTCTGGTATGACAGCGCAAGTTGAAGTTCAGAAAAGTAAATCTGACTACGGCATTGGTATTGTGGATTCAGCTTGGTTAAACAAAGACGTAGGCCATGGTGAACTATGGCGTTATAACCCTGACTCTCAACTGATTTCTAAAGTACAAGTCCTTCTTGATGAGCAAGGCAAGGTTATCGACGGATTGTCGTCTGGTGACCTTATCGTTGAAGCGGGTGTGGATGTGTTATCAGACGGACAACAAGTAAAAGCTTGGCTTCGTGAGGGCGGTATTTAATGAACCTTTCAAAATTATCAGTTGTTGTCGCGTCGGTTCTGTTACTTCAAGCCTGTAACAATGAAGCTGTACACCGTGAACAACCACCTTTGTTGGTTTCTACCTTTGAAGTTGGCGCACCGCTTACTAATCAGTTCAGAAGTTTTAATGGACAGGTGATGCCAGCTGAATTGACTCCCTTGGCATTTAAGCTAGCAGGCGAGATTCAACAAGTATTAGTAGAAGCGGGCGACAATGTCGAAAAAGGGCAGTTATTAGCCACCTTAGATAACGCAACGTACGTACAAGATCTGACTGATGCTCAATCTCAATTCAAACTGGCAAGCAAACAGTTGGCCCGTGGAACGGAGATGTTTGGCAGCGAAATGTTATCGCAATCAGAACACGACCAACTGACGGCTAACTATAAGCTCGCATCGGCGAATTTGGCGGCGGCGAAACGCAAGCTGAGTTACACAGAACTTTTAGCGCCGTTCTCAGGAACAGTTTCAACTGTCGATAAGCAACGATTCGAAAATACGACGCCTGGAGAAACACTACTGAGTGTGTACCAGAACGACAAGGTGTATGTGCGAATTCAAGTATCAGATTCGATCTTGGCGTCAATTAGCCCAGACATGCGTTCAAATAGCTATCGTCCTGAGGCGACCTTTGGCGGTCACACAGGCCAATATCCACTGACGTATCTAGAACACACCAGTGAACTGCACCCACAATCCCGTACCTACGAATTTTGGATGCAGATGCAGCAGCCTGAAAGTGAAATCCTGCCAGGCACGAGCGTTACGGTCAATGTAGATATGGCGAAAGCGGGCCTGAGCGATGTTCAAGGCTACCAATTACCAATGACAACGCTAGAAGCGGGCTCTGAAGCGAATCAGTTCTATGTGTGGAAAATGGAAGACGGACAAGCATTCAAAAGCGAAGTAGAAGTCGACAAGATCAGTGGCCAAGGCGCACTCATCGCTCATGGTGTTGAGCAAGGTGAGCTACTCGTAAATTCGAATTTAAGAAAACTCCGTGACGGAATCCAATTGTCAGGAAAAGCAGAATGAACATCGCAGAATATTCAATAAAGAACAAAGTAATCAGCTGGCTGTTTCTAGTCATTTTGACCATTGGCGGTGTGACGTCTTTTGGTAATCTATCCCGTTTAGAAGACCCAGCTTTTACCATTAAAGATGCAATGATTATTTCAACTTACCCTGGCGCTACGTCAATGGAAGTTGAAGAAGAGCTGACTTACCCACTAGAAAAAGAGATAAGACAGCTTCCGTACATCGACAAGATTACCTCGACATCATCGAACGGTATGTCCCAAATTATGGTCAGTATGAAGATGGACTACGGTCCAGACGAGCTGCCTCAGATCTGGGATGAAATGCGCCGTAAGATCAACGATCTACAACCAACACTGCCAAGTGGTGTAAATTCCGTTCAGATCATCGATGATTTTGGTGATGTGTTTGGTGTGATGATCATGCTGACCGGTGATGGTTACGATTACGTTGAGCTCAAACAGTACGCAGATTACCTAACGCGTGAAATCGAACTGGTTGACGGTGTCGGTAAAGTTAGCATTGCAGGTGACCAACAAGAACAACTGTTTGTTGAGATGTCACTGGAACGCTTAGCCGCATTGAACCTAGATATGTCGACGGTTACGTCACTGCTAGCACAGCAAAACAGTGTGGTATCGGCAGGCGAGGTGATGCTGAATGGTCAAAGCCTTACGATCAAGCCAAACGGCACCTTAAGCACGGTTGAAGAACTAGAAAACCTGATCATTCATGGTCGCGATACAGGTAACCTGATTCGCTTGAAAGATGTCGCTGAAGTAACTCGTGGTATTCAAGAAAAGCCGGGCAATGTATTAACGTACAACGGTAAACCAGCAATCAACTTGGGTATTGCGTTCTCTTCTGGTGTAAACGTGGTTGAGATTGGTAAAGCACTGGATGCGGAACTGGATCGCCTAGAAAGCATTAAGCCAGCGGGTGTAGAACTGAATTACTTCTACAACCAAGCGCAAGAAGTAGACAAATCTGTGGCTGACTTCTTAATCAGCCTAGTTGAAGCGGTAGCCATCGTTATCATTGTATTGTTGTTCGCAATGGGCTTACGCAGTGGTTTGATCATCGGTTTGGTTCTTCTATTGACGGTATTCGGTACCTTCATCCTGATGGATTACAACGATGTTGAACTGCACCGCATCTCTCTGGGGGCACTGATCATCGCGCTGGGTATGCTGGTGGATAATGCGATTGTTGTCGTTGAAGGTATTTTGGTGGGCTTGAAGAAAGGCAAAACCAAGCTTCAAGCAGCGAAAGACATCGTCAAGCAAACACAATGGCCACTGTTAGGTGCGACCATTATCGCTATCACAGCGTTTGCACCGATTGGTTTGTCGAAGGATGCGACAGGCGAATTCATGGGTTCACTGTTTTGGGTACTGTGTTTCTCACTGTTTTTGAGTTGGGTAACTGCACTAACACTAACGCCATTCCTTGCCGAGATGTTGCTTAAAGAAGAAGACAAGGTTGATGAGAACGAAGACCCATACAAAGGCATCCTGTTTGTGGTATTCGGTGCGTGTCTGAAAGTAGCACTTCGATTTAGATGGCTTACTGTAATTAGTATGGTCGCTCTATTAGCAGTTTCTGTCGTCGGTTTTGGTATGGTGAAGCAGCAGTTCTTCCCGCCGTCAAATACCCCAATGTTTTACGTAGACATGTGGATGCCAGAAGGCACAGATGTTCGTGAAACCATCAAGCAGACTGAAAAGGTTGAAAGCTACATTCGCCAGCAAGACGACGTGGAGTTTGTAACGACAACGGTTGGGCAGGGCATGCAACGTTTCGCACTGACTTACCAACCAGAGAAAAGCTACGAAGCGTACGCCCAGTTACAAGTAAGAACCACTGACCGCGACACTATGTTTAAGGCTCTAGCGGCGCTAGACAAAGACTTAGCGAACGAATTTGAGCAACCGACGTTCCAGTTCAAGTTGATTGAGTTTGGTCCGTCACCCGCTTCAAAAATTGAAGCGCGTATTATCGGTGCCGATCCACAAGTACTGCGTAACATTGCAGTTGAAGTCGAAGACATCTTGCTTGCCGATCCAGGCTCTCGAAATGTTCGTCATGACTGGCGTGAACGCACTAAAGAACTTGTACCACTGTTCAACGAATCTAAGGCTCGTCGCCTAGGCATTTCAAAAACTGACTTGTCTGAGACATTACAGATGGCGTTTGGCGGTTACAACATCGGCCTACTGCGTGATGGTACTCATATGTTACCTATCGTGGCGCGTTTACCGGAAGAAGAGCGTTTTGATTTCGAATCGCTAAACAATGTGAAGATTTGGAGCCCATCACTACAAACTTACATCCCAGTTGAGCAAGTGATTGATGGCGTAGAGCTTCAATGGTCTGAGCCACTGATTCAGCGTCGCGACAGAAAACGTACGCTAACAGTATTGGCTGACCACGATGTTCTTGGTGATGAAACGCCAGCGAGTCTGTTTGCTCGTGTGAAACCAAAGGTAGAAGCATTAGATTTACCAGCAGGCTACAGCATTAGCTGGGGTGGTGAGTACGAAAGCTCTAAAGATGCGCAAGAATCTCTGTTTGGCTCACTGCCAATGGGTTATTTGCTGATGTTTATCATCACGATGCTTCTGTTTAACTCGGTTCGTAAGCCGCTTGTGATTTGGTTTACGGTTCCACTCTCTATCATTGGTGTTTCAATTGGTCTGTTAGGTACCAATATGCCATTCAGCTTCACAGCGTTCCTTGGCTTATTGAGTCTAAGCGGCATGATTTTGAAGAACGGCATTGTACTGCTTGACCAGATCAACAGTGAGCTATCAACAGGTAAAGACCCATATTTAGCGGTTGTCGACAGTGCGATCAGTCGTGTACGACCGGTATCTATGGCAGCATTAACGACTATCTTGGGTATGATTCCTTTGGTATTCGATGCATTTTTCGGCTCGATGGCGATTACCATCATGGCAGGCTTAGGCTTTGCTACCGTACTAACGCTAATAGTAGTACCGGTGATGTTCGCTATTTTATATAGAATCAAACCGTCCACTGCGGGTTATTAGGGAATGATATAAAACAGATTCTTTTAAGCCAGCCCAGTCAAATTTGACTGGGTTTTTTATGCGTGTTGTCCCGTCCTGAAATGTGTTGACACGTGAGAGCGGTAAGAGGGTACGAATAGGCAAGCATTAAAAAATCCGCTACTCAATGGGCAAGCGGCTTTAAGAACAATAGGGCGATTCTAAATTGCTAGCCGTATGTCTAACTCAATCGGCTTTGGCATGGCTAAGTGGTAGCCTTGATACATATTGAAGCCTAAGCCCTGCATCGCTTCGAGTTGTTGTTGGGTTTCTATCCCTTCGATTACCGTCTTCGCACCGATTTGAGTAGCAAGCTTTAGGGCCAACTCCATTTCACTTGTGTCGCCTTGTTCAAAATCCAACATCACAGAGCGATCTATCTTGATGATATGAGGATTAATATGGCGAACCCGCTGTTCTGTTGACGCTTGTGTTCCGAAATCATCAACAGCGATTTGAAAACCATTTTCCGCCAATGAATGGGCTGCGTCTTTCAAACGTTCTTCACTCTCTACATTAAGCTCGACCAACTCCATCACAATTTGTTCGCACGATAAGTTAAGCTCGTGAAGGCGTTTAGCTAACAAGCTATCGCTGACCTTTTCTGCAGCAAACAACTCACCAACGTTTGGAAGAACGTTCAAAAATAGATGTAAATGACGGATTGTCGATTGTGCGAAGTTACGGATATGAATCGCTCGACTCAACCTCTCTACATTGATTTTGTCTGTGCTTGAGGTTTCGTCGGAATGGAAGAAGTGATCAGGACGAACAATATCACCTTTGTTATTTGAAATGCGCACCAAAGCCTCAACACCTATTTGAGTCATAGAAGAGTCGAATATAGGTTGATAGACGCTTCTAAGCGTCAGGTCTTGGTATTTCGCAATAAACTGCATATCAGCATCTACGGATATACAGCTAATAAATTCACTTCTGTCTGATAAAATCATAGTCGCTAGTAAAGAGGGCTTATTCAATGGCGGACGTACATGTCGCGGCTGTCACAATATTGACAGGTGTAAGTAAATTGTCAATTAATAAAAACTCATTTGTAGAGTCAATATTTAAATAAATATAATTAACGAAAAAACAGCATGATAATTGATATTAGTCATTAAAATTACTTATCATTCACCATTAATAATGACTATTGTGAATTTAATCTCTGAGTAATCTATCTCATATCAACACCAATCAATATAAGCTTTCAACGCCAATACACCAGGTGAAAGTAAGGATAAAGCCTCAGGTTATGGGGGAATGTCAAAGTTACATTATTAACAAACAACTCTGTTTGCATATAAATGATATCTACTTCTCAAAATATGATCGATGAGCTGATAAGTTATTATTTTATCGAAGATAAACTTTGATTGATTATTGGGTAGGGCTTGAGTTAGGTTTTATAAAATGTTGGGATGGAGGTCTAACTATTTACTTTCAAGACTGATTAAAAAAGTTGACCCGTATTCTTACTGCCATTGAAGTACTGCGTAAAGTTGCAGATATTTACGAACCAGTTGTTGATTTCCTGACCGCTTTAAAGGGTGTCCAAATTTAATGAAGCAAGGGCTGATTTTAAAATTATTATTTAAGTCAGTAGCGAATTGAGAATCACTCTCTCTTAGCGTGATACCTTGTTGGCTATATTCCGTGATCTCGTCTGGGAGTTCACCCATCCACCAATGCAATAATTCACCACTGTTTTTACTTCGGCTAATCCAATGGTCGGAGACAATGATCAAAACGTCATTGGGTTGAATGGAAAATCCATACTCTTGTTGCCAATTATGGATGTCCAACATTAACTTTCTACGACAGGTTTTCCCGGCGCTCACCATATGATGACTGATCATCCAAACGGTACCGATTTCGGAAGATATTCGGAAGTGTCGAGGCGTTTCTCTAGAGGAAAGCATTTCAAGTGGGCTGATGTTGCTTGCATGATTAAAGCTAACGAAGGTGTGCTCCATTCGGCGGGCAAATGCCTTACCTATATGGTGCTCACTGATCCCTTGATTGTGTACAGTAGGGTAGTGGCGTTCACAGAGCTTTAGGCAATCGTCTTGAAATTGATTAACGCTTTTAATCACTAGATCTAATAACAATGAAGTCCCTTATACACAGCTACTATCTTATTGATGGGCAATAGTACGGTAATTGCGGTTCCGTTACCTATCGTCAAAGTGCGAGTTCTTGATCTCTATATCAAAATTAACCATTGCTGAGTGATTTTATGGATAGCACTGGCGCTCTACAGGTCTGTATTCTAAATTATGAGGAATTCTAGCTAGTTACCTCGACTATAGTCTAGTCAGCAAATCACAATTGATCTACTTACTCTTTATTTGGAAACATTCATGACCATTCAATTAGATTCGAAACAAAAGTCTGAGCTTACTCATACGCTCCAAAAGTACCTGCAGGATGAACTCGATGTGGAGCTTGGTCAGTTCGACACAGAATTCTTGGTCGATTTCATAAGTAAAAAGTTTGGGGCGGTTTACTACAACAAAGGGATAGAAGACGCTCAAAAAGTCATGGAACGTAAAATGTTAGATATCTCAGATGAGCTTTACGAGATCGAACAAATCGTTGAAATCTAACGTTTAGCCCAAACTTGTTCAAATAATTTGAATAACTCGTTTAATTTGAAATGATGTTACCAATGTAAAGCTTGGTAAATAATATGTTACACAAACTTGGTGTAGGGTACGCTTTTCGAAACTACACTACTCGTTAACATTCGGAAGAGATGCATGGACAACAACGTTAGAAATTACAACCCTTTAGCAAGAGCGATGCATTGGATTTCAGCTCTCGCGGTATTTGGCTTATTTGGTGTAGGCCTGTGGATGGTTGATCTTTCATACTACAGCGAGTGGTACAAAACAGCGCCAGACTATCACCGCTCGGTAGGCATTCTTTTGGCTGCCGTTACCGTTATCCGCTTGGTCTGGAAACTGGTTACCGCGTCACCTAAAGTGGAAGGTAAAAGCTATGAAGTTGCAGCAGCGAAGATCGCTCACGGCTTCATGTACATCAACTTAGCGGTTTTGTTTATTTCAGGTTATTTGATTTCGACATCAGATGGCCGCGGGATAGAGGTATTCAATTGGTTCACTGTACCAAGTATGGGCGAACTGTTTGCAAACCAATCTGATCTCGCAGGTACGGTTCACTACTATGCTGCATGGGTACTGATCATTATGGCATCAGTGCACGCCTTAGCGGCGATAAAACACCACGTTATCGACAAAGACGATACGCTACGAAAAATGATAGGAGCTTCAAAATGAAAAAGTCAATTATCGCTACAGGATTAGCATTTGCTATGGCAATGCCTTTCGCTGCGAACGCCGCTGATTACGTGATTGATACAAAAGGTGCGCATGCTTCAGTTAACTTTAAAGTTAGCCACCTAGGTTATAGCTTTATCCAAGGCCGTTTTAACACATTCTCAGGTGATTTCTCATTTGATGAAAGCAACGTTGAAGCATCAAAAGTAAACGTAACTATTGATACAACAAGCCTTGATTCAAACCACGCAGAGCGTGACAAGCACATCCGTAGCTCTGACTTCATTGATGCAGGTAAATTCTCTGACGCTACTTTCAACAGCACAAAAGTGGTTGATAAAGGCAACGGCAAACTTGAAGTAATGGGTGACCTTAAGCTTCACGGCGTAACTAAGCCAATCGTTATCGAAGCTGAATTCATCGGTGCTGGTCAAGACCCTTGGGGCGGTGAGCGTGCTGGTTTCGTGGGTACAACTCGTCTAGAACTTGCTGACTTCAACATTCCAGTAATGGGCGCTTCAAGCTATGTAGACATGGAACTACACGTTGAAGGCGTAAAAAAGTAATCTAGCTTTCTAGCTCTCTGACAGGTATCAACATTATTTAGAAATATCAAAAGTTTGGTCGATACTAAATAGGTCAGCAGTTAGAAATAGAGAAAGGCGCAAAGTTTTCACTTTGCGCCTTTTTTATTGAGATAAATGGCAACGCGTTTAGGTCTGTTTTGTGTCAAACCGTTTAGTACGTTAAAAGCCACCATTTGCCTCTAGCCAGTCAACGTTGCCATGACTGAGTTATCTAATTGAACTACTAATCCCTAATAGTTCAACTTACGATTAGTTAAGCTGTTTCTAGTTCAGCTTGAGGAACCACGTTTAGTCGGTCACCGTAGATTGGACGCAGTGCTTGCATCACTTCAATGCGAGTCAACACACCCACCATCACGCCATTTTCTAACACTGGAAGCATATGTGGTTGGCTTACTTTCATCGCTTTTGCACGCTCTTCTAGAGAAAGAGATGTCAGGCGAGTAGCGAAGCCCATGCTTGTCGTCGGGTACAGTTGCTCTTTGTCGATGCATAGGAACTCAGCAACGTCCACTAGCTTGTCGTTTGCGTCGATTGCCACAACGTCACGGCTCATTAGGTCTACAACTTTTTGGCCTTTAGTTGGGATGTAATCTTGGCACCAAAGGTCAACCATTACGTCATGAACAGAGAAGATACCCACTAGACGACCTTCAACATCGCAAACAGGAGCGCTAACAAGTTGCGCGTCTAAAAGTGTATCAATCGCGACTGATGTTGGCATTTCTACGCTCAGTGTAATTGGTTGAGTGTTCATGATTTGCTTGATAGTAGTTGCTGTGTTCATAGTAATTTCCTTAACTGACGTAATTTCTGTTGTTTGTGTAATAGCGGTAATTTTTGCTGCTTTAAGTTGTGGGCGACGGTAGATGCTCCAGTTCGCTAAGCCGACCAATACTGAACCACCTACGATGTTGCCGATTGTCACTGGTATTAAGTTTGCTGTGACAAATTGCATGACGTTTAAGTCTGCGTACTGCGCCGGTGTTGCACCGATTTGCATCCAGAAGCTTTCCGGGGCGAATGTTTGAATCGTGATGCCTAGCGGAACCATGAACATATTCGCCACACAGTGTTCAAAGCCTGAGCTTACGAACATTGCAACGGGTAACACGGTCATCATTGCTTTGGTCATTGCGTTAGCAGAGCTGAACGTTAACCAAATCGCTAAACACACCAACAAGTTACAAAGCACACCCAAAGCAAACGCTTGAACTGGGCTGTGGTGCAGCTTGTGTTGAGCAATGTTTAGAGCGTTTAAGCCCCATTGGCCGCCATCCAGTTGATATAAGCCTGCTGCGCTTACCAAAGCCAATAGGAACATGGCACCGATAAAGTTGCCGACATACACTTTGCCCCAGATAGACAGCATCTTAGTGAAGGTGATTTGCTTGTTAGCCCATGAGATGCTGGATAACACTGAGCTGGTAAATAGCTCACCACCGCAAATCACAATCAAGATCAAACCCATACTGAATGCAAGACCGCCGGCTAAGCGACTCAATCCCCATCCAGCATCAGCGCTGCCCGTGGTTACCGTGATGTAGAACAAAAAAGCAAGCCCGATGAATGCGCCAGCCATGATTGCCAAACTCAATGTCATGCTGCTGGTTTTATTTGCTTTACTTAATGCAAACTTCTCTGCTTCCGCCATCATTTCTGTTGGTGAGAACAGTTGATGATTTTCAGAAGTGCTGGTTGCCATATCCCCCCCTTGAACAATCCGTCATGTGTAATTCCTAGTGTTAATGACTTGGTTAATCCGTAATGGTTAATCAGTAATGTTTTGCAGGGCTCGTTGTGTCCTGCCATTCCAGATTAGGGCGTTGATGGGTAGAGGTAAAATTGATAATTTTTAGAAACCACATCAAATTTATTGATATAGATTGGGTTACGCGTAGAATGAAATTGATTGCTCATTGGCTTTATAAAAAACGAGCATCAGGACACAAATAATTAAAAGCATTAAGGATGAATTTTGCGTTATTCATTAAAGCAACTCGCGGTATTTGATGCAGTAGCAGACTCCGGGAGCGTTAGTCAGGCAGCAGACAAATTGGCGTTGACTCAGTCGGCGACAAGTATGTCTCTTGCACAGTTGGAAAAAATGCTCGGCAGGCCTTTGTTTGAAAGGCAGGGCAAGCAAATGGCTCTTACTCATTGGGGGATGTGGCTAAGGCCTAAAGCGAAGCGTTTACTGCAAGATGCGCAGCAAATTGAGATGGGTTTTTATGAGCAGCATTTACTAAGTGGAGAGCTCAAACTCGGTGCAAGCCAAACACCAGCGGAACACCTAGTTCCTGACCTCATCAGTATTATTGATAACGACTTTCCTGAGATGCGAATCTCGCTCGGCGTACAAAGTACCGATGCGGTTATTGATGGCGTATTAGATTATCAATATGACTTGGGTGTTATCGAAGGTCGTTGTGATGACAACCGAGTTCACCAAGAAGTGTGGTGTACGGACCATTTAACGGTGGTTGCATCGGCTCATCACCCGTTTGCGAAGCGTGAACGAGTAAGCTTGGCGCAATTAGAACAAGCAAAATGGGTATTACGTGAACATGGTTCGGGTACTCGCAAAGTTTTTGATAGCTCTATTCACCATTTAATTGGCGATCTCGATGTATGGCGAGAGTATGAACACGTTCCTGTTTTAAGAAGTTTGGTTGCAAACGGCCCATATTTAACGTGTTTACCTTATCTAGATGTCGAACAGTTTGTTGAGTCAGGTCAACTTGTGACGTTAAATGTCCCTGAGCTTGAAATGGAAAGAACCTTGTCCTTTATTTGGCGTGCAGATATGGCAGAGAACCCACTTGCTGAATGTATCAAGCGTGAAGGTAAGCGCATGATGAAAGGCAAACGGTCGGTTCTTTAGCCGCTATTCAACACCAATGCTAATAACTAAATGTGTTGAATAAGCGATTCCGGTCTCTATCTAGTGATAAATGAACAACTTCATACATTATTAATGTGATCGTGATCGGCTAAATAAGGGCTATCTTCCCATAGTATGCTTACTTGATTTTAAGTGAGGCTAAATCCGGTTGCGTTCAATTACGTAATTAGGCTTTAGAAATAGTATGAGTACATTAGTCGCGATTTCATTAACAACAGGTATTTTGTCAGGTCTATGGGGATGGATTGCTATCTCTTTCGGCTTATTGTCATGGGCAGGTTTCTTAGGTTGCACCAGTTACTTTGCTTCGCCAACAGGCGGCGTTAAAGGACTTGCAGGTAGCCTATTGACCAACATGACTGGCGTATTCTGGGCAATGGTGATTATCGAAAGCTCAACCTTCGCAGGGTTAGAGATTTTAGGCTACATGATTACTGCTATTGTGGCTTTCTTTATGTGTATTCAAGCGAAACAAGCGTGGCTAGGTTATATCCCAGGCACCTTCATTGGTTGCTGTGCGACGTTTGCTGCAGGTGGTGATTGGCAACTTGTAGTGCCATCTTTACTGCTTGGTGGTGTATTTGGATACTTGATGAAAGCAACGGGGCTATGGCTTCACGAGAAATCGACTCAATCTTCGGAAGTTGTTGAACAACACGCTAAACAGGCAAAGGCTTAATTCGTTAACCTAACCTTAGTTAGTCACTGTGAACTCTTGCAAGATAACCCCCAATTAATTTGTATATCGATTTATACAGGCACACCGTTTGGTGTGCCTTTTTTGGTTGAGGCGACTAGCTAAATATTTCATCAGTAGAGCAACTGATAGCATCTATAAAACAAATTATGTTTAGGTATTTCCATTCGCCATGGTGATCACGCGTTTTAATGTCCACCTTAATAAAAGCGGAATGCATTCTTGTCCTTGATTCTCGCAATGAGAAACAATGGCGAGTGCAAGGTCGGGTTTTGCATGTTTCTTCAATACCTTGGCAACCACTTTCTTTGGAGGGATAGGGTGATCGTATGGAATCTTAACCATGTCACGGAAAAAGCTCTCAAATCCATTCATATATAGGTAATGCTCGATATCTTTATCTGGCAGTTCCGTGAGTCGATGTCTTTCCTGATCATTACCAAGCTTCGATAGCACCGTTGCTGCGTATTTTTTACCCGCCGCATCGCCGTCAGTTACCACATGCCAATCGATGCCAAACTCTTGCGCGACCTTAATCAGTGCCTTAAGTCCTGATTGGGCGAACTCAATAATCTGCACACCTTCTGCTGCTAGGTTATAGCCACATTGGTTGGCAAGTTCATTGAACAACCAAACCTCGGTTTCACCTTCTACTAATAGCCAACAGCGAGCAAATAGTGCCCCAGAGCGGTGGAAGCGGATATGAAAACCAATTCGTCGAAGTTCATCCTTACTGAAATGGTTCATGTTGAGTTGATTGGCGATGGTTTTGTCTGACTGACGAACCAAGCGACGAATCGATTGAAGTGGGACCGCCGCAAGTAGGTCGCCACTGTTGGTGGTCAGGATTTTCTGCATGGGCAATTTCTGCATCAAGCTCCAAGCCCTTGCCAAGTGTGTTGGGTGCAATCGACCTTCTGGATCTTCAAGGATCAACAGAGGGCGCGCACATCGCCTTAAGTCGTTTGGCCCTTTAGCTTGTAGATAAGCGTTAAGTAACCCCATGAATAATAAGCGAGTTTGTTTGTTCTTGGTCTCTTCGACGAGTTGATGAATACTCTGATCATTGGTACCCGCAGAATAAAGCAATCCGTCTCGCTGTTTTCTAGGGTTACGACGAGAAGTACTTTTGAAAGAAAAATAGTGCTCAATCAAACTTTGCATCGACTCTAGGCTACTGCGCATTTCACCTTTATTAACATGTCCGGGTATCGCCATAAGACGGCGGCAGGTGTTGTCTATTCGTTTTTCTATTCTTGCTTGTCGACCATTACCGTTATTGGCGCCGTTTCCATTTGTTGTGCCATTGCTCGTGTGATGGTTCCCGTTCCCGTTTGAATTTGCATTAGTTGCGTGAACATTAGTCGGCAGGTGAGCATTGTGGTTAAGGGACTTGCCGTTGAAAGGACGATCAAAGTGCCTTGCATCACGCAAACGGATAACGGGATGTAAGGTCATTAATTCTTGAGCAAGCTTTTCTGAATGATGAAGCTTGAGCGGATTACCGTCCAAACCAAGAAATGCATAGTGTGTTGTTGTCTCATACTGTTCTAACGTCGCGCTGATGCGATAGTAGATGCGAAATACGCCAAATTCATCTTGAACCCAAATAGGTTTGAGTTTGCGATAACGACCTGCGTTAAGTTCGCTCTTATCGTTAGCTTTTAAAGCGAGAACAATTTGAAGATGTTGAGACTGCGGGTGTGAAACAGAGTAATCGACATGAAAATCGGTCATTTCAAAGTGATATGGCACACCGTCTGAGGGCAGAATGACGGAAAGGGCATCCAATAATGAAGACTTACCCCAAGTATTTTCACCAATAAGCGTGGTTAGCTCGTCAAACGCGAGTGACATGCGCTTGATACCTCGAAAGCCAGAAATCTCGATTCTTTCTAGTTGCATAGGCTTACTCCTAACGGAAGGCTCTGCTAATTATTTGAAAGCTAACAGATATCTTTAATCATAATCGAAAAATCCAAATCCGGTATGCTCACCTGTCACAAAACCCGTTGTTTATTAATACGGTGCAAAATGAGATTTTTGATCTATCTCGAGTATTTTTTTGCAGTGCAGTTTCATAAAATTCACGATTCTGTCATGATTCTCGACCTAGTATGAAGGGACAAAGAGAGAAGAAAATATGACTAAAAAGAATAAGCCGACAAAAATAGTGTTGGCACACATCAACGACACCCACTCATACTTTGAACCAACCTCGTTACAGCTATCACTTAAAATGAACAACCACATCATTGAACCTTATGTCAGTGCTGGTGGCTTTGCTCGAATTTCAACACGCTTCAAACAAATAGAACAAGATGCCCAGCGTCAGAAGGTTGGAACCTTGTTCTTGCACGCTGGTGACTGCTTCCAGGGCACGTTGTACTTTTCCTTATTCAAGGGAAAAGCCAATGCCGATTTGTTGAATGCCCTTAATATAGATGCCATGACGCTCGGTAATCACGAGTTAGACATGGGTAATGAGCCCGTTGCGATTTTCGCGAAAAGAATCAAATTCCCGCTGTTGGCCGGTAACTGGAATCTATCGAATGAGGATATCAATAAAACTCATACGCTAGCGGACAACGACATTGTTAAGCCTTATCTGCCTGAAACACGAAGTGCTTCTTTTATAACGAAAGAGTTTGATGGCGAGAAGGTCGCAATATTCGGCTTAAGCATCGACAAGATGGCAGGCATCGCTAACCCAGATATCGATACACCGTTTGAAAATGCTTTGGAAACAGCAAAAGGGACCATTGAGCAAATCCATCAAGCAGGTATCAACAAGATTGTGTTACTTAGCCATCTTGGTTACGAAGCTGATTTAGAGTTAGCAGCCAACGTAACAGGTATTGGTGTCATCGTTGGTGGTCATAGTCATCGCTTACAAGGTGATTTCTCTGATATCGGCTTAGTTAAAGATGATGAATACGGTGTGAAAATTGGCGATACCTATGTTGTGCAAGCGGGTTTCCACGCCATGAGCTTAGGACACTGCGAAATCGAGTTCGATTCTCAAGGCAAAGTGACGCACTTCAATGGTAAAAACGAACTGTTATTAGGCCGTCGACTCTTTATAGACGCGAAACTGAGTGAAGTAGGGCAAGACGATGCCCACGATATGGCGTGTGAGTTTTTAAACAATCACCCTAATATTGCAGTGTGTAAGAAAGATCCTGAGCTGCAGAGCATTCTGACGGATAAATACCAGCCGCGAGTTCGAAGGCTTCAGCAACAAGTGATTGCTCATGCAGACACTAAACTTCGCCATGTACGTATTCCAGATGCTAAAGGCCCGAGTCAACTAGCCCCCTTGGTTGCTCAATCATTTCACCATCTAATGAACAAGAAAGGGCATCAGGTTGACTTTGCCATTCACAACGCCGGTGGTGTAAGAAATTCACTGAACAGCGGCGATGTCTCTGTTGCCGATATTGCCGGAAAACTACTACCGTTTGCCGTACCTATTGGTGTGTATGAAGTAAAAGGTGAAACGATCGCTGGCATGCTTGAAGGTGCAATCAATAACGCGATTGATAATGGTGTCGTGGGCACAGGTTCAGGTAGCTTTCCTTATACACATAATTTGAGGTTTTGTTACCACAAAGAAGCGCCTATAGGACACAGGATTCACCATCTAGAAATTCACTCTGATGATTCAGGTTGGCAAGCTGTTTCTCGCAACCGTATTTACCGGGGCGCGTCGTCAGCCTATACAATGAAAGGCAAAGAGGGCTATAACGCTGTGTTGGATATGATCGGTGATGGCACGGTCACCACTGACTCTATGGCAGACTGCTTCATCGAGTTTCTGCAAGACCACCCAGAGTCGCTTCAACTCAATGAACCGTTGAATTGTATGGAGTGTTTTAGATAACTAAAGCTGATACTGATATTTAACACTATTACTTTGGGTTATTTATAAAATTGGCATTGTTTATGCTTTATCTCTGCAGGTCGCCTTCTTGTGGAGATATGCATGGATAAGAAAGATTGGTTAGATGCGGTAGCGGTTGTCGGTTGGGTATCAGTTTGGTCAGCGTTAGTGTATTTAATACCTGCCGCAGGGCTGTAAATTGCTCTTTTTGCAACTTCATTACGCAGTGCAATAGTGTGTTTGACTTGCGAATTTATTCTTAGAATCAATTCGCGTGTCTATTTGACAAAGTGGCATCAATCAGAAAGGAGCGTTTGCTCCTTTTTTGCTTTTTCCGTGCAAATTTATATAGACGAAACACAACCAGAGGATTATTATCCACGCGTTTGGGGAGTAGTTAGCGCAAGTTTACATATCGTCATCTCGTTAGGCCAAGAGTCTATCCGGTATGTAAAAGTGAAATCCCATATTTCACTTCAACGAGACCAACGCAATCACAGTCAAGATCCGTAATGGAGCTTGATATGCTTTGTTTGCGGAAGGTCTTTGTACAGTTCTTCCGCCCGGAGGAATAATGAACTCAACTCAATCTCTATTATCTACAAATAGTGAATCCTTTTTTTCATCGCCAATCATGACGACTTATGCGGGCTTTTTCCTGCTAACGGTTATTCTCGTCTCTATTGATATCTATCAGACTCGTGGCGGTAACGTTACTATCAAGAAAGCGGCAATCTGGAGTGTTTTCTGGTTTGTACTTGCGTTTTTGTTTGCTGGCTCGATTTACCTATTTTGGGACATTTATGCGCCGAACAGTGACTACACAGCGCAAAAAGCAACCGTGTCATTCATTACGGGTTACTTGTTAGAAAAATCCCTTAGCGTAGACAACTTGTTTGTTTTTGCGATGATCTTTGCTCAATACCAAGTTCCTGAGCATCTAAGACCTCGTGCGCTTCTTTGGGGCGTAATTGGTGCATTGGTGCTTCGTGCAATTATGATCGCACTAGGCGCACAGCTATTGGCGGAATATCACTGGGTGCTTTACGTGTTCGCTGCGTTCTTGATTGGTACAGGTATTAAGCTGGCATTAGACAAGGGTGAAGAGGAGAGTGTGAATACTCTGCCTGAAAAGCTACTTCGTAAAGTGATGCCGGTAACAGAGGACTTCCATGGCCCTGCATTAATGGTTAAACAGGGTGCTAAATGGGCATTCACTCCAATGATGTTGGTCATCGGTGCGATCGCAGTCATGGACGTGATGTTTGCATTAGACTCTATCCCTGCGATCTTTGCGGTAACACAAGAACCGTTCTTGGTACTTGCGGCTAACGTGTTTGCGTTACTTGGTCTTCGCTCGTTGTATTTTGTACTGCAAGGTATGATGGACAAGTTCATCTATTTGAAACCCGCGCTTTCATTCATCATGGTGTTCATTGGTGTGAAAATGCTTCTGGTTGATAGCGAGTGGGCTATCCCAACTTACTGGTCATTGGCGGTATTGGTTTCTACGATGACGATTGCGGTTATAGCGTCGGTTTATGCGAAGAAGCCAGGCATTGAACAAGTAAATTAAAAACAAATATAACTTATCGAAAAGTCGATAATGAACACGTGGCTGATGAAGTGGAAAATTTATTTATGTAAATTTTCTGTGACATTGGCCACTGTTGTTTGCGGGGTATTTGTACTAAATGCATGATTTAAACACTATATTGAATTTGTACTCACATAATCTGCATATCTATTTTGTGGTATTGTTAATGGTTTGTTTTATTAGAAAAACTAATCCCAAAATCTAATTTTAGTCATTTTTTAACCTGCAAAAGATCACCTATTATTCTTGTCATCAGAACGAAACACATTAATAAATTTATAGAGAGGCAATCATGGCTCAAGCAGTACAAATGAATACTATCGCTGTTCCTAACTCTATGGATAAGAAAACCTACTCGGTTAACTTCAAAGGATTGATTGCACACATTTTCGATATTCTTTTCGTAGACAACTCTCCACGTAGTTACTACGCAAGCGACCTATCTGGTCACATGCAACGCGATATCGGTATTAACCGTTAATCTCAGCGTTAACATGTAAATATAGAATTTTAAGAAAACGCCAGCCTCTAAAGCTGGCGTTTTTGTATCTGAAATAAACTCAATCTCTTCGTAAACTAAGCACCTGAAAGAAAAACCTAGGCATAACGGTCTGTATTTGAGCGCCATTCAATTCGCTTTGTACAAGGATCTCGGTATGCCACACGCCAAACGCAATTCATCATTGATTAAACTTTGTTTATTTGCCTTACCGATCGGCTTCTATTCCTCAGTGTCGCTTGCACAAACCTGGAGTAATGAAGGCCAGCCCGCACAGGTTATCGAGCTCTTCACCTCTGAAGGTTGTTCAAGTTGTCCTCCCGCTGATGCGTATCTAAGTACATTTGAAGATGACCCACAACTGTGGACACAAGTCATTCCTCTCGCTTATCACGTCGACTATTGGGACTACCTCGGTTGGGGGGATAAGTTCGCGAGCAAGGC
Source organism: Vibrio sp. 10N.286.52.C3 (assembly GCF_041468865.1). NCBI lineage: Bacteria > Pseudomonadati > Pseudomonadota > Gammaproteobacteria > Vibrionales > Vibrionaceae > Vibrio > Vibrio sp. 10N.286.52.C3. The sequence goes on from NZ_JBFRJM010000066.1 coordinate 48,681, forward strand.
GTTCAGTCAGAAGCAACGACTGTATAAAGCTTACGGCTTAACAAGTGGGGTTTACACACCCGGCTTTGTTGTCGATGGAAAAGAGTGGCGCGGTTACTTTAACTGGTTAGACAGAACGTTGCCTTCGCTCAAACAACAAAATAACCCCAAGCTAACGGTCAACTATAAAGGCGATACGTTCAGCGTAAGTTACGAAGGCAAAGGGGATTATGTTGCTCATATCGCTCTATTGGCGATGAACGAAGTCACAAGTGTAAAAGCTGGTGAAAACAGAGGTAAGAAGTTAGAGCATGATTTTGTCGTAGTGTATGATGGCTACCAACGTGGTGAATCTGAGTGGCAATTCAATGTGGACTTTGATCCGCTAGTCGCTTCGCCCGATGCCGTAGCTGTCTGGTTAACCGAGCCGAATTCGTATGCACCGGAACAAACGGTAGCAGGTTGGCTGAACTAACTGCAACCCACGACAATTGTGTAGCTGGAATACTCTTAGACGAAGTTGGTACGGCGAGTATCGAGGTTCTCACATCGATAACTTCGCGTCTGACGGATATTAATCAGTGAAATAGAAGCGAAAGGGCGATTTAGTTACGTAATACTGCTGAAATACGTTAATATAGCGCGCTATTATTTTAGCTTTGAGTTCCTGCAATTAATGACTAACACCACTACACCAACCAACTTCTCTGATCTTGGCTTAATCTCTCCTTTGATGGCTCGTTTATCTGAGCTTGAATACCAACAGCCAACGCCTATCCAAGCGCAAGTTATTCCAAGTGTGTTAGCAGGACGCGATTTAATTGCAGGCGCAAATACCGGTTCAGGTAAAACCGCAGCATTTGCACTTCCACTGTTACAAAAGATTCATGAAGATGCCCCTCTGGACCGTCGTTCAGGCAAAGGTAACTTTGTTTCTGGCCTTATCTTGGTTCCTACTCGTGAACTTGCTAAGCAAGTGGCTGACAGCGTTAAATCTTACGCTGTGCATTTCAATGGCGCGATTAAAACGGTTTGTGTGTTTGGTGGTGTATCGGTAAACACTCAGATGCAGGCGCTACGTGGCGGCACTGATATCTTGGTGGCAACACCGGGTCGTCTGCTTGACCTTATTTCAAGCAACGCTATCAAGTTAGACAAAGTGAAAACGTTAGTGCTTGATGAAGCTGACCGAATGCTAAGCCTAGGTTTTACCGAAGAACTTGATGCAATCTTGAAGCTCTTGCCGAGCAAAAAACAAACCTTGTTGTTCTCTGCAACTTTCCCAGAGCAAGTTAAAACGCTGACTCACGAACTTCTAAGCGATCCAATTGAAGTTCAACTTCAAAGTGCCAATACGAGCACACTGGTTCAACGTGTATTCGAAGTAGAAAAAGGTCGCAAGACAGCGTTACTCGCACACCTAATTCAACAACATGAATGGCGCCAAGCTCTGATCTTCGTTAATGCGAAGAACAGCTGTGAGCACCTAGCAGACAAGCTTTACAAGCGCGGTATCATCGCAGAAGTATTCCACGGCGATAAAGGGCAAGGTTCACGTACTCGTATCCTAGAAGATTTCAAATCTGGCGAGATTGACGTTCTGATCGCGACAGACATCGCGGCACGTGGTCTGGATATTGAGAAGCTTCCAGTGGTAATCAACTTTGACTTACCGCGTAGCCCGTCAGACTACATGCACCGTATCGGCCGAAGTGGTCGTGCAGGTGAAGTTGGTCTTGCGTTATCTCTGATCGATCACGAAGATTACCACCACTTCAAAATCATCGAGAAGAAGAACAAGATTCGTCTTGAGCGTGAGCAAATTGAAGGCTTTGAAGTGGATGAAGAAGCGACAGCTGAACTGATCGCAGCACTAAAACCTGTTGCGCCACCGGCCGGTACTGGCAAGAAGAAAAAGAAGAAGAAAGCTCCAAAAAACCAAGATGTGTGGCTGAACAACAACTGATCTTGAGTCAGCAAGCCATATAAATCAGCAAGCCATATAAATCAATAAGTAATAGACATTCAAAAGGTGCTTAATTGCGCCTTTTTTGTGTCTGTAGGGCTGGGATTTGAGTCGTTAATAAACGACTGTTGCAGTGTTAAACAACCCGATAAGCCGTTCGAAGGATAGCGTCCTCCATAAGAGATTCGGCGATTTAACGCTTTGCTCATAACCTGTTCGGGTTTTGAGCAATTGGGTAACCGCGTGAAGACCTCGATTAAACAATTAGTGCTGGCCACTTCATTTTTCCTGTTTACCCAACACTCTTCTAGTGCTGCTGAATTTGAGGTTAAAGGGGTTAATAAAACTCTCACCGAAAATGTAGAATTATATTTAGAACCTTTAGCCGATGTTCCTGCATCACAGATATCGAAAACGAAGCTATCTAAACGTATTCAAGATGCACTCAACCCTTATGGTTATTATCACCCACAGCTCGATATCGACCTCAATGATTCTGATAACGTGATCATTAACATCGATTCTGGTCCTGTCATGCGCATCGCAGAATCGATAGTAAAAATAACAGGTGAAGCTAGCCTAGATGCGGAGTTCATCAATATACTCAATCAAAGCAAGTTAGGCTCAGGTTTAACTTTGTCTCACCAAGAATATGACCAAACTAAGCGTGCGATTTTCTCTTTAGCAAAGCGGAAAGGTTATTTTGACGGCAGGTTTATCGAGTCAAAGATTGAAGTTATTCCTAGCGAGAACATCGCGAATATACACTTGTATTTTGCAAGTGGTCCACGCTACAAGTTCGGTTCTATAAGTATTCCTGATGATGGGGTTGACCCTACTCGTATCGAGAAAATACCCACCTTTAAAAAAGGTGATGACTTTGACACCATCAAGTTAGGTGAACTGCAATCTGATTTGTCAGACACTCAATGGTTTCGAAGTGTCATCGTACATGGTGACTTTGACAAACTTGATGACAACCTAGAAGTTCCAATTGAAATCATTGCCGAGCCAAGTTCTCGAAATATCGTGCAGGTCGGTGGCGGCTATTCTACAGATCTCGGTTTACGCGCCTCTCTCAGTTGGTCAAAGCCTTGGTATAACCGGAGAGGCCACAGCTTTGAAACACAGACATATTTGTCTGAACAGGAGCAATCACTTCAGTTGGGGTACAAAATCCCCACAGAGAAAGTCACAACGGATTACTTTGGTATTCAGTTTGAATCGAAACGAATTGATCATCGAGACACCAATAGCTTTACAAACGATCTTAAGTTCGAACGTTACTGGCAATTAGACAGTGATTGGCAAAGCACCATTTATGTCAAATACTTGCACGAACAGTACCGTCAGGCGTCTGAGGAAGAGCAATCGCAATTACTGTTACCTGGCATCAGTTTTTCTCAGGTTGATCGTAAAAATGATCAGTTGGAGCTCAATCATCGACACATCTATTCTGTCGAGTATTCTGACCCTAGTCTGTTCTCTGACTCAAGGCTGTTGCGGTTGGAAGGAAACAGTGTCCTTTCATGGGATATTAGTGACAGGCAGAAGCTCCATTTCCGCTCCAACGTAGGCATCAACATTGCCAAATCATTATCTGATGTGCCGTCGTCACTGCGGTATTTTGCTGGTGGCGATGGAAACCTGCGAGGTTATGGTTACGAATCTATCTCCCCTAGAGACGAGAATGGTGAACTAACGGGGGCACGTTATATGTTAACTGCTGGGCTCGAATATCAGCATCAAGTCTATCGTTCAATTTGGTTGGGCGCATTTCTTGATGTGGGTGATGCATTTGATCAACAAGCGGATTGGAAGCGTGGGACGGGCGTGAGTTTGATTTGGAACTCACAGTTAATGCCAGTTAAGCTCGATTTTGCTTACGGCTTAGATGCGCCTGAAGGCGACGAATTTCGTATTCATTTTTCCTTTGGTACTCAATTCTGATTTTTGTACGCTGTTTATGCACTCGCGAGGATGCGAACCATCTAATAGGATTCAAGTAAATCGAAAGAGCGTAAAAACCTTTGTGCTTTAACAAACACAAAGGTAAAAACAATGAAAAAGCTACGATTCGGTGTATTTGGTAATATGGGCCCTGAAGCCGATGCTCTGTTCCAAGATATCGTCGCCAAGAAAGAAATTGAACACGGCGCACTTAAAGACTAAGACCACATGGCCATGATAGTGGTGAAAAACTCAGATATCCCCGATCGATCTGAAGTGATTAACGAAGGCGGTACCGATCCTGTGCCTGAACTGATTGAGTCAGCGTGCATTTTAGAACATGCCAATGTTCAGTTTGGCGTAATGACCTGTAACACCGCTCATTACTTTAGACCTGAGGTTCAAAAGCACACCAACGTTTATATCGTCGACATGCTTCAAACCACCGTTGATCAAATCAAAGAGCAGAACTCTGAATCTGTTGTTGGTATTTTATGTACCAACGGCACATACAATTCGGGAATCTATGATCGTTACCTAACGGACGCGAATCTGGTGTTCGTTAAGCCAGATTCCTTTGAGCAAGAGCATAACGTGCATAGTGCTATCTATGGTGAAGTAACCGGTGAGATGACAGAGTGTGGACAAGCAATCCGAGAAACCAACGGGATCAAAGCGGGCGAGTTTGAGCGTAATGCCGCACTGCTTGCTGTAGCGATTCAATCCATCGTAGAGAAGGGCGTTGATACGGTTATTTGGGGATGCACGGAACTTCCTTTGGTTAGAAAGCAACTTGAAACGGCATTTCCAACAGTCACTTTTATTGATCCTATGGAAGCGGTAGCTGAGCGTGTCGTTGATATTTACCGTCTCGCTGAGCAATATGTGGAGCGTGGACATGTGGATTACAACATTAATGATGTTAATTCGATCTTCACAACGCTTGATATGGTGAACTACGTAGCCCAAAGAGCGATGACCTACCGTCTATAAGCTCAGATACGTGTATTTGAAACATGAGAAAGCCGCGAATTACGCGGCTTTTTTACATTTGGACTGGAGAAAATTAAAAATTAAGATTCGAAGCTGAACACTTAAAGCTCGAACTCGCCATTCATTTTTCGAAATAACCAATCAGGTACCTTGTTCCATGAACTGTAGTTCGGGTTCTTAGTATGGATTTGTTCCTCTGAAGCCCAGATGGTGTCACCTGATTGTTCTCGCGACACAGCCCAGAACAACTCCTCTTTCTGACGTGTTAAGTAGTGTGTCACTTGCTTCGCAAACTCTTCACTGTCAACCAACACCCCAAACTCAACGTTGAGAAAGTCTGATCTTGGATCGAAGTTAGAAGAGCCAATATAGGTGACACGCTCATCTAAAATTACTGTCTTGTTGTGGTAGTAGGTATCAACATGAAAGTAGTGATCATCATTGATCGCTTGGCTTTTGTACTCATAGATACTTACGCCCTTGTCGAGTAGAGTCTCACGGTGTTTTTCGTAATACGCAGGCACAAAGCCCGAATCATTAGAAGCCGATGAATTCGTCAGTAAGGTGACTTCGGCTTCGCTCTCTCTAAGTGCATCGACGAATACAAACTTGTTATCGCTTGGCACCATATAAGGCGTAGAAATAATAACCTTAGAAGGTGTCGGTACTTTTTGCTTCATCAAGTGTTCAATACGTTGGCGAAAGTAGGGCTTGTTGTCATTGAGTTTCTCCAGTGAGTCAAATACCGGCGTGACAGAGGCTGAAATGAACTTCGGTTGGTTTAAGCTCTTTATCTGCCTTTCGACTTCAGACGTGATCAATGCTTGATTCTTTTCACCTTTGTTCAACGCTTTGGTGAACGCTTGGTATTGCTCTTTCTCTTTGATTTTAATGCGTTCTTGAATTGGCACTACATGCTCACTGTTCCACAACGCTTGGTAGTTTCGGTCGAAAGCAGCAATCACGTCGCCTTTAAACAGCACATCCATATCAAAGAAGTTGGCACTTTCGCTGTAGCCAAAGTAGTCATCACCGATGTTGCGCCCACCGAGGATCATCGATTGGTGATCAACGTTAAAGTATTTCTCATGCAGTCGATTATCTAACTGTTTTTGATGAGTAGAGAAGTTGAGCGCACGACCAATCCAGCCAGCTTTACGTGACTCAAAAGGGTTGAACAGTCGAATCTCAATATTGGCGTGTGAGTCCAACTCCGCAAGCCATTTGTCATTGAATACCAACAAGTCATCCAGTGTGAGGCGCACGGCCACATCGCGGTCAGCGGCGTGTTTCAGCTCGTTTAACAGCATCAGGCCCAGAGTGTCGTTTTCCCAAGAGAAGTAAGTCATATCAATCGAGTGTTTTGCTTGGCGAACCAGATCAATGCGGCGCGCAAAGGCTTCAGGCGCACTCGGGATCAAATAGACTTCGGCTTGATGTTCTGTGCTTTGCCAGTTAGCTTCGAAGTCAGGTTCAACATCGGGGTAAGGTTGGGCACATCCTGTGACCAAAGCAATCAACATTATTGTGCATGCTGTTTTTAGTTTGCTAAGTGTCATAACTAACCTGCGTTTAAACATAAAATTTGGATATAGAAACGGCCAGCGAGCTGGCCGTTAAAGTAGGAAGGGTGTTGAATATGTTTAGTTTAGGTACCAGTCCCAAGGCATAAGACCTTGCTCTGCTAGACCCGTTAAGCGACCTTCACGAAGCTTAGGATCAACACCTGGGTTTGTGACATAGTCCCAGTCGAAGGTAGTGCTGTTGTCGCTGAATCCTGCACCATCAATGACAAGCACATTGTCGGTAGCATCGCTGTACTGGTAGCTCTGGAACAATTCATCGCTAAACCAAAGACGCGACATTTCGTTCATAAGGGCTTTATCTTTGCTTGATGGATTTACTTCGCTTCCATCAAAACGTACAGCTTTGTTGAACATAAATGGCAGTTCTGAACCGTTACATGCACCGCTGATGCAACCAATCGTTTTGAATAGATCAATGATTGACAGTTGGTCGTATTCGCCCGTTTCTTCATTTAGACCTGTTTTATAGTTCCACATGTTAAAGCTTGGTTTGTGCTCAAAGTGGTATAGCGTTGCTTCTACTTCGCTGTTTGCTGCCATATAACGAGCTGGGCCATTGAACAAGGTGTCATTTAGCAGGGTTTTAAATTGCTTCATGTTGTCAAAAGCGCCACCTAAGCTAGATTCTGAATTAGGGAAAAAGTCAGTTAGGTTTAAAACTTTATTAGTTTGTTCATGGCCGTTTAGTTCAATATCTACATTTTTTACGATACATTCGATTACCTCTATTGGGTCGTCTTTAGCTAGACAAAATGGCGTAGGAAATCCTATATCAACAGATGAATCCATCCCCCAAAATAGTTCACTAACAGCTGTATATGCAGTGAGTGAAAGACCTTCATTTGCAGCAACGTCCTTAGAACTCATGTTATTTATTCTTGCCAATAAACGATCTTGATTGTGCTCATCATCTAGCCATTTCAACGCATCTAAGGCAATGGCCTCTGAGCGCTTACCTTTTATTGCTTCAGTTGAAAGAAATTCGTCAATGATAGTTGGAATCAAAAAGGTCACACTGAACAACATCCCAAAACTATTTGCTTCATGAGCATTGTTTCCCAAAATCGTTTGTACAGAAAGATCAGAATTTAGTGGTGATTTAGATGGTTCTATACATATTGCCTCTGACTCATCAGTGGTAGCAAGTGACTCACAACCTAGATAAGGAGCAAATGGCATCAGTGTTTGCATAGGGGTCTTTCCTGATTTGGGGCCTACTTCTAACTCTTGACCCAAATAAGAAACTGAAACCGATAGCGAACTCAATAACCAATTTTTTAGCTGTTCAATACCATCCAAAGCTGTTTCTTGCGACGCCATGATCACGTCAAGCGAAGTGTTTGCTGTAAAACCCTTACTGCGATCTTTTGCAACGTCATAGCTAGGATACTCAAAACCATACGGGTTGCTCTGCATGATGGCACGTTGGAAATATTGACCTGCGATATCGTCATCTTGCTGCAAGAAACCAATAGACATAGCGCCTGAGCCTTGACCCATAACGGTTACGTTTTGAGCGTTACCACCGAAGTCAGCGATATTATTGTGTACCCACTCCAAGGCACGCTTTTGGTCACCTAGGCCATAGTTTCCATCTTCGTTCTCGCCTTTAATCCATTGAGTACCTAACTGACCAAGACGGTAGTTGAAGCTTACGTAGATGAAAGGCTTACCATCGTCGCTTCCTTGAGCAACCACGGTATCACCTTGGATGAGCGGCTCTGCACCAGAACCGTATTCGAAATCACCACCGTGAATGAATACATAAACCGGTAGGTCTGCATCAGCATCTACGCCTACTGGGCGCCAAATGTTCAGGTTCAAACAGTCTTCAGATTGTGTCTGTGAAACGGTCTTCAATTGAGGACATGCATCACCAAACGAAGTGGCATCAATGTCACTCCCAAGATCAACCATTTCACTGTGCTCAAAACGCTCTGCATCGGCAAACTTAATGCCTTTAAAAGACTCAACAGAAGCCAGTTTATCGTCTTCGGTATTAGATGTAACAACCAGCTCTTCTTTGGTCGCAGTAATCATCACATCGCCGATTTGAGTGGTAAAGGTTTCTGAAGGTGCTGGAATTAAAGGTTCAGGTTTATCAGGGAAAGGAACCGTTGGTTGGCTATCGTCGCCACAGCCTATAAGGGCAGTAGCAATAGACAATGCGATAAGTGAGCGGTATGCAATATTCATATTTAATTTTCCACAATAATATTCGGTATAGTTACGATCAAACGCACTTGTATCGACAATCCTGCAGTTCCATTGGGTATTGCGCTCCATCTATGGAGCATCGACATGGCATATATTAGAGTTGTCATCTTGCTGGACGACTGAGCTTCAGAGGCTCGTATGAAAATATCGCTCTAACGAATCTATATTCACAATAGAGCGATGGTTTGACCGTTAGAAGCGATAGCCAAGGTTCAATGTCACAGCCGAACGAGTTTCACCTTTGTTGTACAACACGGTCATGTTGTAATGCTTGCCAATCTGTTTGTTGACTCCGGTTAAAAATGCCCACTGGTTAATGTCGACACCAACGTCGTAATCAAACTCAATATCGTCTGTCTTTACAGTACCTTGCATACGTGAATCTAAACCTTGGTATTCAGCACCAACGAAGAATTGAGCGCGATAATCAACTAATTGGTAGCCCAACATTGGCTGAATCGTGACAATGCCGTCACCCCAATCATCCATCCCTTTCAGACGGGTTTGTGAATAGGTGCCGGTCAGTGATGCAAAGAACTCTTTGTAACCAACAGATAGTGTTGTACCCGCACCGCGTAAGTCATATTCGAGATGCAGTGGTACATTTAAACGCCCACTGTTACACAGTGCTGATACGCCCTCGCACAGTTTGTCACCTAGACCAGGTAGTTTGTTATTGAGTTTATCTTGTAGATATTCTCCCGCAGCGCCGGTGTAAGAGGCATCAACATTCGCGTCAACGTTTACCTTTCCTACATATCCGAATACATTCCAGAACGGCAGAATATTCACATCACCACGTATTGAAAGACTTTCTGCTTTAACCGTTGCAACGCTATCTTCAGGGTCGAACAGGTCATTCAAGCGCACACCGCCAATCACGTAATCGGTCATAGGAAGGTTCATGTCTTGATTGCGATAAGCAACTGAAACACCGAATGGTAATGGCAAATCGATACCTTGACGACGCACCATGTCACCCATTAAAGGGAATACTCGATCTAACTTAACACTCGCTTCTTGCATACGAGGATCTGAAACTTCTTTTAGACGCTCTTCATGCAGGACATTAACGCCGTTGTCGTCTTCATAAATTGCGACGGGTTCAGTTACAGCGCTCATGGTCATCGGTTTCGTTTTAGACGTACCCTCGATGTTAGTTGTCTTACGTTCAATAACGACTTTACCAGAGTCTAACGTTTGGAAATCAATCACTTGGTAATAGGTATCGACTTTTGACTTACCAAGATTAAATGGCTTGTCGTTGGTGATTACCATGCGTTTTGGTGTGCCGCCTACAAGTTCAATATCAACATTCAAGAAACGGAAATAGGCGATGTCTTGTGGTAAGCCGTATTTCGAATAGTTGAAGCTAATGGTCACGTCGCCGTTGTCTTTTTCATTGACTTTCACTGACGATGGATCGAAGCTTTCTGCATAATTTCTTAGTCGATACTCAGTGCGCGTAAACTCTTCAATTTCATCGATCAGTTTTTCGTTTTCATCCAGCTCTTGCGGGTTGTATTTGACGCGCAGGTCGATGTTGCCTTTGCTGTCTGTGTTTTTTATCAGATAGACGCTTGAGTCACGAACCTCATCGCCAATTTGTATGGTTCGATGTGCGTGTTCAACTAGGTGTTCGCCCTGTACGAGCGAACTGATTGCTAGCTTTGGTAAATCATGACTGATGCCATATTTGTCAAATAGTGCTCGACCTTTTTCCATAACTTCGCTGTAAGTCTTGGTTTCTGCCGCAGACGCAAAATTGGGGGTGGTAAGTAATAGGGCGCTCGCTAACACAGAAAGAGTATGGGTCTTACAAGCGCTGGTGCGTATTTCAAAAAAACTCATGACGGTTTCCACGCTGAGTGGCCTCAAACCTTCGAGACTCAAACAGTCGATGTAATACTGAACGTCGTGTTCAGTTGTTATGTATTTATCCGTTAGGATTGCTAGTGTGAATGTCGCGACTAAAAATGCATTGCGTCAATCAATGAGAGGATTTTAAGAGGAGGTGGCAGATCGCGTTAATCGCTTTTGATGGACGCTATCCTCACTTAGTAATAATTAGCGTTAATCAATTGATTTATAATGATTTTCAATAGATAAAAAACGGCCTGTGAAGTAAAAATACTTGGCAGACCGTTTTGTTGTGAGTTGTTAAGCGCATTTAGTTCTAAGCAGTTACCCTCACTCTAAATAGATCAGTAAACAACTTCGCTATCATCAGAATAATCAAAATGTTTACGAGCATCAAAAGTGGCGTTTCAATTCCATAAACAGGTGTGAGGTTGAGCGCACCAGATGTGAGAACAACTAATAAGTTAATACCCAATATTCGGTGTACCATGAGCTTAGGTGTCGCGAACACTTTCCATATCACCATAATGTTAAGGAAGTAGAATAGTCCCAGCTCCCATAGTTCTGTCATTAATGGCATCACAAAGATGTATTGCAACAGAACCACCGACCCTGTACCCAACACACCATAAAAAGCGTCCTTAATAACGCTTGGTGGCATGGTCGGCACCATAGAAGAGAATACACCGGCTAACATAGGAAATATGAAACCACCTGGAACTGGAAGATAAATCCAAACCAACAGCGATGTGATAAACGTCGACACGCCTTGCAGCACTTTGCGCCCATCTTCATTCAAATGTTCAACAAACGTGCGATGTGCATGATGCCAAGACACGTCTTTATGATCACCTATGACATTGAGTTCACCCTCAACAAGAGATTGTTCTGGTGTTAATACATCGAACGTCTTCAAGTTGTGAGTAAGAACTGCCCATTGGATATCTAAGTCTGATTCGCTGTTACTTTGTTTGAGTAATGTATCTTGGATATGTGCCATTTCATCGATACGCAAGCGCCATGTTTGGATGTTCTCTTTAAGGTGGTAGCTTCCGGTCAGTGGCAGATCTAAAAGTTGATACAGCTTATCAATATTCGCGGTGTTGCTTTCAAGTGCGGCAATGTCGATGTTGTCTGTTTTTTCCATCGCATCTAACAACGCTTGTTTACTGGTTTCGAAACGTTGTACAAAGTTGAGTTCAGTATTCACAGGCCACACGATGCGATACACAATAGAGAACACAACAACACCTAATAGTGTTTCTTGAAGTCTAAGTACAGCAAAGTGAAAGGTGGTTTGGTTATCAAACCCGCCCAGACAAGCAACAATCGAACACACGGTAAATCCTATTGAAAAGATGTAGCCGTATTTCTCGTCACTAGACATGAAAATACAAGTGCCTAAGAACACGGTAAGAAATGTTAGAAACAAAAATCGATCTTGTGAAAACATCGCAATGAGGAAAAAGGCATAACCGGTCCCTAACAAGGTTCCCATTAACCGGTTATGGCCTTTGTTTATTGAATGGGCGAAGCTCTCGTTCAATGCCATCACTGCGACGGCTATCGCAGCCCAATACGGTTTTTCCCAACCAAACCACAACGCTAGGCAGATTGCGATAACGATAGAGAGTGCGACTTTAATCGCGTCTTTAGTCGATGCAGTGAACATAAGAATCACCTAGCTATTTTTGATTATTTTGATCGAGGCAGTCATACCAACACGCAGTTGTACGTCTTCTGGTATTTTGTCTAACTTCACTTTGATAGGGATGCGTTGAGCTAGGCGTATCCATTGGAAGTTTGGATTCACGTTTGGCAATAAATCATTACCTGTGCTGCCGTCTTGCTTCGCGATACCAAAACCAATACTTTTGATATGTCCTTCTAGCTGAACATTGTTGTGCATCATTAAGGTCACATAAGCAGTGTCCTGAGCATCGACACCGACTAAATCAGTCTCTTTGAAATAACCTTCAATCCAGAAGCTATCTTCATCAATTAGCGCAACCACAGGTGAATTCGCGACAACTTGAGAGCCAACACGTAGGTTCAGATTGGTGATATAGCCGTTAGTAGGCGCATATACCTTGGTGTACTCAAGGTTGAGATGTGCTTCTTCTACGTTCGCTTTTGCCAGTTCGACATTTGCGGCGCTGGTTTCTACCGCGTTGTTCAAGTTGTTTAGTGTCAGCACGGGCACGGCACCGGGCGTTCTTTTCTCTAAATTCAACGCGCGTTGCTCTTCGTTTTTGGCTTTGGCGAGTAGGGCAAATGCTTGTTTTTGAGTCGCAAGTGCTTTTCTGTAGGTCGCCTTGTAAATACTCGGATCGATCTCAAAAAGAAGATCGCCTTTTTTTACCTTCGAGTTGTCTTCGACATGCACTTCAATGACTTGACCCGTGACTCGAGGTGTAATCGAGACGATATAAGCGCTGACTTGTCCGTCTCTGGTCCATGGGTTACTTGAGTACGACTGGTAATAGCTATAAACCACAGTTCCCGCAGCAGCCAATAATAAAAGTGTGATGAGATAACGTTTGATCACAGTAAGTGCCTCAAAAAATGGTAATAAAATGGCCGATAGCGCCAGTAAAAATCACGATCAAGCTCAGTTCTGCTATTGCAGGAAAGGCGACGTACTTATGAAGGCCAAACCGTGTCGCGATTGACCCTGTTAGCATTGTCAGTATGTAAGCCAGTGCGATAACCAATAACAGCGGTGGGAAGTAGACTTCATCCCACACAAGCTCATGCGGCATGGTATTCATGGTTCTGTTCTCTATTTGTTTGATGAATGCAACGGTAACGGAGTTCGATTTATTGTGATAATCGCTTATAGAGGATCGTACCCATCAAAATCCAACTTTATTCGGTGATTATGCCAACTGCCTCTTTGTTGAGAGCCGTAAGCCAGTAAAACAACGGTAGGTAGGTTGTCGTTCTTGAAGTGGAAACACTTAATTGAAATTGATTTCGAAAATCATCTACTTTTGCCGATTTAAGATAAATATATTTAAACCAATCACTTAAGGTGTAAATTGCACTTCAAAAACTATGCGAACAGTTAAAGTGATGATTTGATCCATCAAATGGGATTACATAATAAAACCTTTTGTTCTTAATATTCGGTTCGAAGCAACGAGTTGCTTTATTTATTTTGAATA
>NZ_JBFRJM010000067.1:0-2431 GCF_041468865.1 Vibrio sp. 10N.286.52.C3
GAATGCTCCGAAATATGCAACTGCTAAGACGGTTACAATGATGACATCGTCTTCAACTTTGTAGACGAGACGGTAGCCCGATTGGCGCAGCTTAATCTTATACATGTTGTCAGCTCCAGAGAGTTTTGAAGCCGGAACATGCGGGTTATCTAAACGCTCGATTAGCTTTTTCTTAAATTGTTGTTGAAGCGTTGAGCCAAGCTTTTTCCACTCTTTGAGTGCACTCTTTTTAAAGTCGAGTTTATAGGTCATCAATATTTACCGAAATACTCTCTTCAGATTCACGCTCTTTCGCAATAGTTAGTAGTTCAAGATCTTCGAGTCTGTCCATCATCATTTCGTACGCTTCGGCTGGTACGCAATAAAATGCTGGCTCATTTCGGTTCAGTACAGCAACAGGTTCACCGTAAGCACTAGTTGCAACTTTCATAGGGTTAGCTTTCAACTCAGTAATGCTTGCAGCAACATCGGCTAAAATTCTAGTGGTCATGTAATAGGTCTCTTAAGTGGTCTTTGTTTTGGTCATTTTAGCCTCAACCAAGAGGTATAACAAGTTGCTTAAGAATAATTCGCAACGCGTGGCATTTTTACTATGCGTTGGTTTATGTGTTTAAGGTATTATGCGGAGGCTAAGGTATTGGTTTGCTCACACCTTAGCAAGGCGTAAAGTGTCGATATCTTGGGATAATAGTTCTAGATATCTAATTCAGAATAGCTGCGTAAACCTTAATTTAGAGGCTCTTGAACCATGGTATTACTTATAGTTTGGTTGGCTATTTGGGTTTCTTCAGTCAAGCCACTTGCTTCTGTCGCCCGACGAACATACCGCATTAGAGTACAAAGTAGTTCGAATGGTTGGAAAAGTATTTTGTTTTCTATATTGGCTCACCTTACCTTTGTTCAACTATTTAGCTTTCCTGTAGATAGTTGGTTTTACTGGGTACTTCCAGTACTAAATGTTTTGTTTGTTATGCACATGCTCTTGCTCTTGGATTTGGTTCTAGATCGTTATAGTGTGGTTGATACTTCACGTTTTACCCATCGTTCAATTGCACCTTTTTTGCTGTCATGTAGTGCATTTATTGCAATGCTTTTCTACTCAGCTTATCTCAATGATGCAATACTAAGGGGAGTATGTATTGCTGCTCTCTCAATAGGTTTGACAGGGTTTCTAGTAACTTATAGAAATGTAAAATAGGGTCATACAGCTAACAGAGTATTTTAGGTTGATAAGAATCAACCCAACCAAACAGGGCGCCAATAACGGCGCCCTTTGTGTTAGTTGGACACGCTGTAAGTGTCGTAATTGCGAAGTAAGAAGATTGCGATACAGGCTGCGAGCATTGGCCAAGAGGCGAAGAACAGTAGGTTGTTGAACGGGTCCATGTATTTTCCAAAAGAGGAAAAGGTTGAGCCTGCATGAAGGACTAAAATGGCTCCGTAGGTGTACTTTTTCCACATGCCTACAACGAATGCGCCTAAAAATCCGAGCTGCGCGACACCCAGAGCCATCATCGCATTGTTCGAGATGTCGATGCCGTAAAAGCCAGACAGTACTTTTGTCGCGTGCTCAGGGACAAGGATCTTATCCAAGCCCCAGAATAAGAAGACGATAAAAATGCCGATTCTCAGCAGTAGTAGGCTAGTCGCCAGTTTGGTTTGAAGTGTCTTTTCCATGATATCCCTTGTGATGCATTCAATGATGCGATGATTTAAATGTTCATCAAAGGAGACCCATAGCCTTCGCGTTTTCTTTCGCAGTTTTTTAGTGCCTTATGTAACAAGGAATGTCTGATTAACCTTTGCTTATATAATATGTCATTTTTTTGATGTGGTATCATTCACGCAGTTAACTGTTAATGGATATATAACGTGAAAAAATACCTACTATTATCGCTTTCGGTTTTAATTTTGGCTGGTTGTGGAGCCCCTCGTTACACTGGGAGCGCGATTCCAGAACCTACGACTGAAGTTGATGTTGTTATCGTTAAAGACGCTGAAACACGTGAAGGGTTTTTAAATACTATGGAAACGTGGCTGCAAGATAACGATTATACCTACACCGTCGTACCTGATAAGTCGAAGCACGATCTTGATAAGCTGACATTGGAGTATGAAGGCCATTGGAGCTGGGACTTAGCGTTGTTCTTAAAGCAAGCGGAGATCAATGCTTATCAGAACGGACAAAGAGTAGGTGAAGTAGAATTTAAAGTCCCATACACGGCTAACCCAAACAAATTTGGTAATGCAGCTAAGCGTATTGGTTTTATGATGGATACGGTATTTGGTAAGAAAACCGCTGAAGAAGCGACAAAAGCGGCCAATTCATCAGATTCAAAAGCGACGAACTAGTCTAATTAGTTTACTAACTTATACCTTTGTTCGCTTTCTATTTTTCTTTAAGCTCTGCTCGAATAGACGAATAGACGAA
>NZ_JBFRJM010000067.1:3147-84477 GCF_041468865.1 Vibrio sp. 10N.286.52.C3
CGAATAGACGAATAGACGAAGATGTGAAGCCGTCGCTTTAAAGCTGCGGCTTCGCATCTTTTCATATTAATTAAAACTCTTGTCTGAAGTAATTTTTGCTAAACCAGCAATCAACTTCCAAAGCGTGTAGATCGCGGCAACAAGAAGAACAACATAGCCAATAACAAAAACGGCTGTTAGAGCGCCAATGATAGTAAGCACAATCGAAACAAAGAATGTTTTGGTGATGTTGTCGTAGTGATCCGCAAAGACAGTCCCTTGAGCATCGGACTTTTTAACGATGCCCCAAATACCACCTGCAAGAAAACTAATACCAGTAAAGAAGCCTAATAGCATTAACGCATACGCGATGATGGCATGAGTTTTTGCATTTTTGTCCTTCTCTGAGAGCCCCGTATTAATTACTTCAGTATTTTCCATGTGATTGATTCCTAGGTTAATTTAATCACGCACATGATACGGTATTATCTTGTTGATGGTCACGAATTAGTTGCTTGTTGCATATGTTACATGCTGCGTTGTGATGTGTTTGGTATTGTGTAGAGTGTATGTCTCACTGGGTCTTTGTTGATAAAAAAGACATTAACGAAAAGATTGATTGGAACAAAAATCACGCTGATAGCATGCTAGCGATTACGAGTAGTCATAAAACCAACCAAAACACGCGTCGATAATTTAAGTCACAAATATGGTAAAAGCCTGCCTGGGTGTAAGAGTGGGGAAACGTACCGTAAGCTAAAGTGACGCGTTGTACTAAGCATTATTCTGAACTGTATCTTCAGCGCTTATCCCATCGAACCTGTTTAAAGCTGCTCACATTTTGGTGTTGAAAAGGATGATTCCTCAACGTTATCGGACTCAAAATGCTGCTGCCTGAGTAAGCTGACAGTCAGGTTTATCGGCATCGGCTTATAAAAATAGAAGCCTTGGATATAGTCGACACCGAGCTTAGATAAGATTTTCACTTGGGATTCATACTCGACACCTTCGACGATGACTTGCATGCCTAAGGAGCGTGATAGTTGAAGCATGGACTCTAGCAAAGGGAGACCAAAGCTGGATTCGTCGGATATGTTTTTCACAAACACGCGATCGATTTTGAGAATGCTGAACGGGAACTGTCTTACGAAATCTAACCCTGCGTAGCCTGTACCAAAATCATCAATCGCAACTCTTACGCCCATATTCGATAGTTTGGTTAGGTTGTCTTTAATCTTAATCATATCGGCATCAGAACATTCACCATCCTCTGTGACCTCAAATACCACCTGCTTGAGAATGCCTGGGTTCTTCTTGTATATATGACTCACCTTGCTTGCGAAGTTGCTATTTGATAGCACATTCCGGCTTATGTTGACGCTGATGTACTTTGATTCGAACACGTCTTGATTGCTTTTCAACGTCATTAATACTTTGCGCAGCACGAAGTAGGTGAGCTCCTCAATCAACCCTAAGCTTTCAGCAAGCGGAATGAAAATAGCCGGGGAGACGTTACCTTCAATTGGGTCGTTCCATCGTAATAGTGACTCACAGCCGACGATCTCATTGGTGTTTTGGTTAACGATAGGCTGCATGTGAACATGAAGGTGTTGGTTTTTTAGCGCACTTGAAAGCGAATATTCTAAGCTGCGTTGGCTCTGCTTTTTATGCTTGATGGAAAGGAGAATTATGGTGGTAATTCCGGCCATCAAAAAGCCAAACCATAAATAGCTCAACATGAAGTGAAGATAAAACTGATACCCAATGTATGAGGTGATGGTCAATGGGTAGGTGTTCGAATGTATCCGCACCTTGGCGATTGATGAGTCAATATCGGTAGGGTGGATATCTCTTTTTATCACTTCAACTTTGGCCTGTATTCCATGGCTGCTCAGGTTTGTTTCAACAAGGTCATAGATGAAGTGTGGCGGTATCATCAGGCTCACTCCGGCATCTTCTTTGTTCGAGAAAATGAGCATGATGGACTGAACTTGCGTGATGGCCGAGTTGGAATACGACAGGGTCGTTAAATTCGGGTCGTCATTGAGCCGCTGCCTGATGGTGCTGTATAGGCGAAATGAAACGTCACCATCGGTGGTTGAACAGTAAAATCGGTTCTCTTTATTGAATACCGCTGCTTCTTTTACCCAATCGGCTTCAAAAACGTTTTGTCGAAGCTGTCTAACGATCGCGTCGCAAGACTGTTCAGGTCTAACTTCAGATAAAAAACGGTCGAACCTTGATTGGATCCCTTCTAACCTGGTTTCGACTAACCTTGATGTGTCTTCGGTTAATGTTTGGTAGTGATGCGGTGTAAAAGGAATGAGCATTGCCATGGAAAAAAAGAAAGAGATGGCAAAGTAAAATGAAGTCTTGGCAATGTTTTGGTACTTGATATCCATAGTTGGAGAAGCGTTACCGATCTATGTGAGCATTCGATTTAATTTATAAAGTTAACGATTACGTAGCAATATAAATAATTAATATTGTGAATGCAGGCACGAATTATTGATATAAATAATATGTTTTCTAGTTTTACCAGCAAAATCTTGATGTTATCTCGTTTTTTCTTGGTGGGGTTGATATGATTTTGAGCAAGTTTTAGCAGGTTAGCTATTGTTGCTTTACTACAATATGCGTCGATGAAAAGGATTTCGAATTGTTATTCAAAGAAAAACTATTGCTCTCAAATTGTGATTCAGTGAGGCAGTTAGACCGTTGTGAGTTACGAAAGAGATTTTTAATGGGAATGACGTTTGGAGATGGTGTAGTGCTGTCCCCGAACACATTGATTGATAACCCATGTTTTGATGAAGTCCTGATGCGGGCAAACCTTGTAAAATACTTAAATGAAGAAGGAGCTGGCAAACTAGTTATTAGAGGGTTTAACTTAGAGAGTAACTTTGAATTGGAGGAATATTTTGAAAATTTACCTGACAATTTCATTTTCTCAAGCTTTGAAGGGAATCCTCTTAAAGGGAGTTTAAGCAATCATCAGTTAGGTATTTTACGTAAGCGCTTGCGAGATACTCAGTTTGCACTCGACAGCATAATCTATCGTTCAGAGAGAGTCGCTTTACAGCAAGATGCTTTACAACATGAGGTATTTCGTCGTATCGACGATGACTCAGCATTGAACCATTATTTTGAGTCTGACGGTGATAGGATTCTATTTAAGAGCATGGCCGACAAAGTGTATTCAAGATCAGACTGGTACAGTCAATCGGACATTTACTTCGGTAAAATTAGTTCAATAGAGTCTTTGAGGTTTAAGAGTGAGGTAATTAACCCTGCATACAACTCACTGTTTGCGACTAAGGGAGAAGGCTTTTTGTTAGACGACATAAAAATACTAAATAATGTTCCCGAGAAAATACTTGATGCAGGTGTTGTATACAAATCATTAAAAAATGAAATTGAGTTGATCCAATATCCTTACAAAGCTTTTGAAATAATTTCCACATTGGGCAGTGTAGAGTTGATGCAGCTTATAACTGATGAAGCCATGGGCTACATAGAAGACAAGCTCAAAGACAGTGCAGAGAAGACCATGACAAGACAGAACTGGTTTGGCATGTATCCAAAAATGCAAAAATATATGGGACTTGAAATAAAATGATTGAACAGTATTCAAACCCTTGGTTCAGCGTAGTCAAAGACGGTGTATTCCACTATGTCATAGAGCCAGATTCTGAAAATGGTGCTGTGGTGCTAGTAGAAACTAGTGACTCTTATATTTTTGTCTTGATACCTAGGATTGCTCACGGCAAAGAAAACCAAATTGAAGCCCCAAGAGGTTATGGGAAAGACCAACAGTCCAGCCTTGAAACTTCTATGAGGGAGCTGTTTGAAGAAGCTGGTTATTTAGTTGAGCCATCACAGGTAGAAAAACTTGGCTCTGTTAAACCTAATTCTGCCATTTTAGCTTCTGAAGTCGATATTTATTTAGCACAAGTTAGGGAAGAACAGCGCGTTAAAGAATGTGACAGCGAAGTAAATGGGATTGTGAACGTTGCCAAGTCAGATATTCGAAGGTTGATTTCTCGTGGTGAGATTACGGATGGATTTACATTGAGTGCTTTTGCATTACTTTGGAGCAAGTATCCACTATCTATTGAATCTTGAAATGGTCATTGAGGCTTAATCTTTTCCTATTACTTATGAACATCTCGTATAAACCATTATGACAAAACTGATATCGGCACTCATAGCGGTGTGCTTCTCATTCTCTGCGTTGGCCTACGAAGGTGTTGTTGATTGCGAGAATGCGATGAATACCATCGAGATCAATCACTGTGCGGCAATTGAGTTGGAATCTGCACAAGCGGAACTGGATAAATACCTTGCAGCCAGCTTTGAGCACAATGCTTATGATGCTGAGCTGGTGGCGTCAATTAAGAAGGCTCAGGAGAGCTGGCAGGCGTACATGACAGCACATTGCGACTCTGTTTACACCCAATGGCGTGATGGTTCTATTCGAGGGGTTATGGCGCTTTCTTGCAAGACGACGTTAACCAAGCAGCGCACGCATGAGGTGTGGGCGAATTTCTTAACCTATATGGACAGCACGCCTCCCGTTTTACCAGAGCCTTAATTAGCGCCGTAGGCAGGTTTAAAATACGTACAGGACTGTGCACCTGCTTCAACCTTTGGCGGGCGAATAAGAAAGCGATAGGGGATTGCCTTACTCTTTCGTTCTTAGTTCTTAGTCTCTAGCTTGAAGCATTACAGCTTGAAGTTGAATACAAAAACAAACAAAAGAATATAGATTCGGTCTCTGATCTTTTGCAAGCGGAGCCGTCAGTCGGTGATATTACTTTACTGCCTGAACTGTTCACGACTGGGTATATTTTTAACGAGGCTGAAGAAATTCACGAATTGGCTGAAGACTTCGCCGACAGCAGTACTATTGATTCATTAACGCAGCTTGCAGCGAAGCATGACACCTTGATTGTTGCAGGCATTGCCGAGAAAGATAGCGGCCAATATTACAACAGCGTCGTGGTTGTGGATGCTTCCGGTTTACGACACAAATATAGAAAAATCAGTCAAACCAAATTCGATAAGCAGTATTTCTCGAGAGGGGAGGAACGCCTCTCGTTTGAGCACAAAGGCTTAAAGTTTGGTGTCGCGATTTGCTTTGATATTTGGTTCCCGGAGATCATGAGAGGGTATCAGTCGGTCGACGTTATTCTTCACCCTGCCAACTTCGGTGGGCATCATAGTTTTGCCATTGCTCAAGCGAGAGCCTTGGAGGAAGGGTGTCACATGGTTACTTGTAATCGCGTCGGGCAAGATGTGGTTAATGCGTTTACCGCGACTTATTGTGGTGGAAGCCGAGCCTACTCACCCAAAGGGGAGTTAGTGACTAAACTTAACGACAAGCAATCGGTAGAAATCGTAAGTATTCAAGATCTCTCGATTGCGCCGCAATACAATGGCGTTGATGTTGAAGATGAGATGCAGCAAATCACCACTCTGTTAAACCGTTAAACCGTTAAACCGTTAAACCGTTAAACCGTTAAATCGCTAGAACAGAGACTAGCGCGGTATAAGATCGAAAAACGCAAGGTGATTAAGCCTTGCGTTTTAGCTTGGGAGCGAAGCGTTCTTAAGCTTGATCGTTCATTTGATTCAGATGCTCGACTGAATGGGCGTTTTTCATCCGCTGAGCTTGATGGATATTGACCATAAGGCGATTGAGCAGCTTTTGCAGTCGTTCAATATCCGGCAATTGTTGATTTTTGGCTTCGACTTCTAGTTCCAATGCCTGCTTAGAAAGCATGTTAAGGCCTAAGTTTAGTGACATGCCTTTAATGGAGTGCAGGGTGCGACAAAGTGGCTCCAACTCCTTCGCTAAATAGTATTCGATGACACGGTCAACCGACTGTTCGAACTCAATAATGGTTGAGTCGATAAGTAAACTGAACCCTTCCGTATCGTCTTTAAGTATGCGTATCACTTCTGACTGACTTATCTCTTCTTCTGTTAATCTCAGTGTTTCAATTGGCTTGCGATGAAGTTCGACGATATTTTTGATGTCAGTCGAGCCTTCGGTTTTTATTTGCTTAGGTAATCGATTCGAAAATTGTTGCAGGGCATCGAAAAAGCTCTCTTGTTGCAGAGGCTTGGTCAGAATATGGTCGACACCCGCCTGAATAAAGTTGTCATGCGCCTCACGGAATACATCGGCCGTATAAGCGAATATCAAGGTATCGAGTTTCAGCTTTTCGCGGATGTAATTTGTTGTCTCGACCCCGTTCATTTCAGGCATATGATTGTCCATCAAGATAAGGTCATATTGAGTGGTTTTGAGGCGTTCAATTGCTAGTTTTCCGTTCTCTGTATGATCGACATGATGGCCGAGCTTTTCACAAAAGCCTTGTGCAACAATGGCATTAATACGGTTATCTTCCACCAACAGGATACTTAACGAGTCATAACTGAGAGTTTCTGCATCGACTGTATGGGTAGCGATGTCTTTCGCTTTGCTTTCTTGCCATGTGATAGGCAGGGAGACTTGGAATTTTGTACCAAGCCCAACTGCACTGGTTAATGTGATTTCTCCGTTCATGAGGTTGACTAGGTTCTTGACGATTGCGAGGCCAAGCCCTGTTCCGCCAAACTTCCTTGTTGTGGAAGTGTCTGCTTGTTCGAACGAATTGAATACCTGTTCGTGCTTATCTTTCGGGATACCAACTCCGGTGTCTGTCACGGTCAGAATCAGTTGATTGTTGGGGCGATTGAGGTCAGCTTGAATGGACACATGACCTTCTTTGGTGAATTTGGTCGCATTGCCGCCCAAGTTGAACATGATTTGACGTAGCCTTGCACAGTCTCCGACGAGTTGGATGTTTTTCGGTATGTTATTTTCGATCAACAGGCGAATGCCTTTTTCATCGGCTAAGGGTTTTAGAGCGCTGCATACAGGCTGCATGACTTGAACAAAATTAAAGGGTGCCACATCTAGCTCAAGCTTGTTTTCTTCGACTTTTGAGAAGTCGAGAACGTCGTTGAGTATTGTCATCAAGTGGTGACCAGAATCGAGAATGATGTTGATGTTCTCTTTTGTTTCGGGTTCTTGGGTCTGGCTTGCAATGATTTGAGATATTCCAAGAACGCCGTTCATTGGCGTTCTGATCTCGTGGCTCATGGTAGACAGAAAATCGCCCTTAGCTTTTACTGCGGCTTCAGCTTTGGTTCGTTCGGCGATTAGCTCCTGAGTTTTCGCTCTCATTTCACTGTCATTACTGATCAAATTGTCTGTCATTTTTTGAAAGCTTTGTTTGAGATGAGCGATTTCGTCTTGGGTGTTTATATTCGAACTCAATTCCAGAGTTGCAGCACCTTGATCCAAATGGCCAGCGGCAACTTGGTTAGTGGCCTCAAGTAGGGTGTGTAATCTTCGATTAATACGCTTTGACGCCCACGCAGCAACAAGGAGTGATATGAACACGGAAAACAGTGTTCCGAGGATTAATATGTAGCTGGTTTGATTGGCTGAGTTCTCCGATTTTTCGACCCTGGTAATAATAAGTTGTTGTTCAATTTCAATGAATTGAGCAATCTCTTGGCGGATCTCGTCAATCAATTTTTTTCCGGTTTGCTGCTGAGTGAGGTCGATGACACTTTGTATTTCAGCTTCGCCTTTATTGACAAGGCTGCGTTGATTGATCTCTTTCTCTCCAGACTGTTTCAGCCATGTTTTATGAATATCATCGATTCTATATAGGCGTTCTACTTGAGGTGGGTTATCACTCACTTGATTCGCAAGGGTTTGGAGTTTTTGAGGCCATACATCAAGAGCTAAATGGTAGGGTTCTAAAAAAACAGGATCACCCGTGATCAAGTAACCACGTTCAGCCGTTTCTATGTCGACTGTTAAGCTGAGAAGTTCTTGAGCCCGAGCGATGGCTTTATGTGTGTGTACAACCCAATTATTGTCTTTTACAACCGTTCGGGTGTTTTCATGGACAGAAAAAGCCACGATAAGCATCAAAGCGATAGGAATCAAAAAGCTGACTAATAGCTTTTTCTGTAGGGATATATTGTCAAACCAACCCGCGATCATAAAACAGCGCTCTCCATGTCGTTGTTATTCACTGTATAGTGTAGATGATCATTAGTCGCTAAGTGCGCAAATAGTTGCTGAGTGCGTAAATACATACTTTAGCGTGTAAGTTTCGCATATTAACGGCATTTTAGGGGCGATTAAGCGGCGTTATTATGTTTCAAAGACAAAAAAGCTAGCTCAATAAGCTAGCTTTCAACGGTGTGATGAGTGTGGCGAGTATTAAAGCGCTTTTACGCTGCTTCGTTCAACAAGAGTAGGTTCAAGTTCAACGACTTGCGGATAAGCATCTGGAGTTTGTAATCTGCTCAAAAGCGTATCCACTGCGGTTTTACCTAAACGATGTTTTGGCTGGTGGACAGTGCTTAACGCGGGTGTCATGTACTTCGACAGGTGGATGTCATCGTAGCCAATGATAGACAGATCATTCGGAATCGATGTGCCATCTTGCGCCGCAGCGTGAATCACGCCCATCGCCATCATATCGTTACTGACGAACAAGGCAGACGGCATTTCGCCACGAGTTTTCAATGTCTGATAAGAGTCAAAACCACCGTCACATTCAAAGTTGGATTCAACAATCCACTTAGGGTTGATCTCTAAATTGGCTTCTTCCATTGCTTGCTTGAAGCCTTGATAACGAGACGAAGCTTGATTACGGTGCAGTGGGCCAGTGATACAACCAATTTGAGAATGACCGTTATCTATCAAGTGCTTAGTTGCCATGTAGCCACCTTGGTGCGAGTTGTCTTGGATCTTATCGCTCGCAAACAACATAGGGCCCCAATCCATGACTACAACAGGCAGTTCTGGGTAGCGCTCGAATACATCGATATGTTCGCCTTCAAGGGTAGAACACATTAGCATCAGGCCATCGACTCGCTTTTGCAGCAAGGTATCGATAGAGGATTTCATGCGTTCGCTATCGCCTTCGGTGTTACACAAGATAAGGTTGTAGCCTTTTTCGTAGCAACGACGTTCCACACCTTTTACCACTTCGCCAAAGAATGGGTTGGTGGATGTGGTCACTAGCATTCCCAAGGTTTTGGTTTGCTTCATTTTCAAGCTGCGAGCTAATGCAGACGGCGCATAGTTGAGTTCTTTAGCCGCACTGTTAACACGCTCAGCAATCTCTTCACTGACAAAACGTGACTTGTTGATCACGTGGCTCACGGTAGACGTTGAAACCTTTGCAACCCGAGCGATGTCTTTCATTGTTGCCATATAAAATCCTTGTGGGAATCACTTTTCCACGTTGGGCGATATTCTGCCTGAAAACAGGGGCTTATGCTTGATATTTGTTGTTGCCGAATTTGAAGGCTTACATCCGTTAACTACGGTTTAGCTCAGGAGTTAACCCTTCAAATAGGTATCAAGCTAAGCCGACAGTTGTTCTGCCAAAAACGCATCGGTTTCAGCACGGCTTGGAATCGACGTTTGAGCGCCAAAGCGAGTCACTGAAATGGCAGCGGCAGCGTGAGCAAACTTAATCGCGCGTTCTAATGGCATGTCTTCAAGCAAGCCTGTGACTAATGCGCCATTGAAAGTATCACCAGCAGCGGTTGTGTCCGTAGCTTCAACGCGGAAGCCTGCGATTAATTCACCTTCGCTAGCTTCATTACCTTGACCACGATGACTCACCCAAACGCCTTTCGCGCCTAGCGTGATCATTACCGTTTCGATGCCTTTAGCATGCAGAGCCAACGCAGCCTGATGAGCAGACGCGTTGTCCGTCACGGTAATGCCTGTCAGCACTTCTGCTTCAGTTTCGTTCGGTGTAATCACGTCAACACAAGCAAGCAGTGAATCCGATAATGGACGAGCAGGAGCCGGGTTTAGAATGACTTGCGTGCCACTCTCTTTTGCTACTTTCGCAGCGTATTCAATGCCTTCAATTGGCGTTTCAAGCTGAGTCAGCAAGTATTTAGCGCCGCGAATCTTCTCTAGATGTGGTTCGATTTGGTCGCAAGTCAGCTTGTTGTTGGCTTCCGCAGAAAGACAAATGCTGTTTTCGCCTGTTGCTGATACTTGGATCATCGCGATGCCAGTAGGCGTGTTGTCTGCAACGATCACACCGTCGATGTTGATGCCGTCTTTAGCAAAGTCTTGACGAATGTTGATGCCGAATGGGTCGTCACCGACACAGGCGATGAAGCCGATATCTGCGTTTAATCGCGCAGCAGCGACTGCTTGGTTTGCGCCTTTACCGCCAGGGATGACCTGATAGTTACCGCCAATCAAGGTTTCACCCGGACGAGGGAACGAAGGAACTTGCAGTACGTGGTCAGCGTTAACGCTACCTAAAACAATCAGTTGAATCATGATACGAGCCTTATGATATATCGTATTTGAAAATGCATGGGTCTTTCTCATGGTGTTAAGTGCGCTCTCTTTTGTGAGCGGAATGAGAAACAGCGATGCACTGTCGGGGTTTGCTTTTGTTTGAGTCAGCGAGCCAATCAAAGCAGGGGATAGGGGACCCCTGCTTTATATCGCGTTACCTAGTAACTATTACTTAGCGATGATTTTTAGAGGTACTGGTACGTACTCGTCTACTGTTTCGCCTTTCAGTACTTTGTCTGCCATTTCGATACCTAGAGAACCGATTAGGTCAGGCTGTTGTGCAACCGTTGCGCCAAGTAGGCCGCGGTTAACTGCTGCGATGCCATCTTCAGTGCCATCAAAGCCAACGATCATCACTTCTTTACCTGAAGCTTGAACTGCGCGAAGTGCACCTAGAGCCATTTCATCGTTCTGAGCGAATACTGCTTGTACGTCTGGGTTAGCCGCAAGCAAGTTTTCCATTACGTTCAGACCTTTAGTTCGGTCGAAATCAGCAGGTTGGCTTGCAAGAAGCTCAAGGTCGCTGCCGTTTACTGCGTTCATGAAGCCTTCACCACGTTCACGAGCAGCAGAAGTACCAGCGATACCTTCAAGTTGGATTACTTTCGCTTTTTCGCCCACTTTTTCCATGATGAAGTGGCCTGCCATTTCACCGCCGATTACGTTATCAGAAGCGATGTGGCTCACTACGTCACCACGGCTTGCACCACGGTCTAGCGTTAGTACTGGAATGTCTGAGCGGTTAGCAATACGAATCGCGTTAGATACTGCATCTGAATCCGTTGGGTTAATCAGGATTGCTTTAACACCACGAATGGTTAGATCTTCAATGTTCGAAAGCTCTTTGCTTGGGTCGTTTTGAGAATCAAGAACGATAAGCTTGTAGCCTAGCTCTTCCGCTTTCGCTTCTGCGCCATCTTTCATGGTTACGAAGAATGGGTTGTTCAATGTAGACAGAACGATTGCCATTGTATCTTGCGCCTGTGCAGACACAGATACCGTTGTAGAAAGAAGAGCAGCAGAAATAAGAGTCGCTAATTTTTTCATGGTGTAAGTCCTTTGTGTAGGGTGAGCTAGGAGGTGAGTCCTAACTCGTAGTTACATTATTTATAGATTCTAATATTTTAAGGTAAAACAAACTGTTACTTTTATTAAACTAGAGTGTTACTTGTATTAACCTAGAGTGTGAATAGGTTTTATTTGTTTTTGTTGTCGACCAATACCGCCAGAAGAATAACCACTGCTTTTGCAATCATCTGGTAGTAAGAAGATACGTCTAATAGGTTTAGGGCGTTGTTTAGGAAGCCGATAATCAATGCACCAATCAATGTGCCCATGATACGACCACGACCGCCGGCTAAGCTTGTTCCGCCAAGAACTACGGCTGCAATGGCGTCTAATTCATAACCCATACCTGCGGTTGGTTGAGCTGAGGACAAACGAGATGCCACGATGATGCCTGCAACCGCTGCTAGTAGACCACAGATTGCGTAAACGCCGATTTTTACTTTGTCTACGTCGATGCCTGATAGGCGAGTTGCTGATTCATTGCCACCCAATGCGTAAACGTAGCGACCAAAGCGTGTGTGGTTAAGTAGGTACCATACCGCTGCGAATACCACGACCATGATCCATACTGGAACTGGGATGCCCATTGCATAGCCTGTACCGAACCAAGCGAATGCGTCTGCTGTGTCTGTAAAGCCAGTCGAGATAGGACGACCGTCGGTGTAAACCATGGTCACGCCGCGCAATAGAGTCATGGTTACAAGCGTTGCGATGAAGGCTTGAACCTTACCCTTGGCGATAATCACACCACTGATAGCACCTAATGCTGCACCAGCTACTAGAGCGGTTGGCACGGCGATCATCACTGGGATTTCCATGCCAATCATGCTGGCTGCGAATGCACCACAAAGTGCCAGTACAGAGCCAACACTCAAGTCGATACCCGCGGTTAAGATAACCAGCGTCATACCTACAGCGATAATTGCGTTAACCGAGGTTTGGCGCAGAATGTTCAGGATGTTGTCGACAGTAAAGAAGTTCGGGTTTAAGAAAGAAACGACAACAATCAGGAAGAGCAAAGCAATCAATGACTTTTGATCAATCAGCCACTCTTTGCTGATTAACGGTTTTTTCTTTGGAGCTTCAGTTGTTTTGCTCATGGTTTTAGTACTCATGCTGCGTCCTCGTTGATCTTTTTACCGACCGCACACGCCAGTAATAATTCTTGGTTTGCTTCTTTAGCATCAAATTCACCGCTTACACGGCCTTCATGCATCACCATGATGCGGTCACTCATTCCTAACACTTCTGGCATTTCAGATGAGACTAAAATGATGCTCATGCCGTCGGCTTTAAATTTATTAATGAGTTGGTAAATCTCTTTCTTAGCACCGACATCGACACCGCGCGTTGGCTCGTCGAGAATCAGTACTTTTGGGCTGGTCATCAAGCCCTTAGCGATAGCCACTTTCTGTTGGTTACCACCAGAAAGGTTGCCAATAATCTGTTCGCGCGTCGGGGTTTTGATGTTGAATAGCTTGATGAAGTCATCTACTGCAATCACTTCGTCTTTATGTTGGATTTGACCGCTCTTTGTTAGTAGGTCAAGTGAACATAACGACATGTTTTCTTTAACAGAAAGCCCTAGAACTAAGCCATCGCCTTTACGGTCTTCAGAGATGTAAGCAATGCCATTGGCCAAGCCGTCTTTCGGGCTTACAGGGTTGATGGTTTTATTTTCTAGGTTGATGACGCCGCGTTCACTTGGAAGGGCACCGTAAATCACTTTCATCAGTTCAGTTCGGCCAGCACCCATTAGGCCAGATACACCCAGGATTTCACCGCGTTTTAGCGTAAAGCTCACATCGTGAACACCAGAACCCGTCAGGCCAATCACTTCAAGACAAGTTTCACCATGGCTCTGGCCGATACGTGGATATTGTTCGTCTAACTTACGACCAACCATCATTTCGATTAGGCCATCTTCGTCGGTGTCTTTTACTTCACACTGACCAATGAACTTACCGTCACGCAGCACGGTGATGTCATCACAAATCTCGAAGATCTCTTTCAAACGGTGAGAGATGTAAACAATGCCACAGCCTTCATCGCGCAATTCGTTAATCACCTTAAACAGAGATTCAGTTTCGGTATCGGTTAGCGCATCGGTTGGTTCATCCATGATGATGACTTTAGATTCAAACGATAGGGCTTTCGCAATCTCTACCATTTGCTGCTCACCAAGGCTCAACTGACCTAGAGGCGTTTTCGAGCTGTGTTTCACGTTAAGGCGTTTAAGTAGCTTGTCTGCTTCTTGGTACATCTCGTTCCACAAGATACGACCCATGGTGCCCGTGATTTCACGACCTAAGAATATGTTCTCGGCGATGGTCAATTCAGGGATTAGATTCAGCTCTTGGTGAATGATGCTAATGCCTGCTTGTTGAGAATCACGTGGCCCTTTAAATGCAGCAGGTTTTCCTTGGTAGGCAATAGTGCCGCCGTCCAAGTGGTAGATGCCTGTCAGCACTTTCATAAGCGTTGATTTACCCGCACCGTTTTCACCCATTAACGCCATTACGCGTCCTGGATAAACGTTGAGGCTTGCCTTATCCAGTGCTTTCACACCAGGGAAGGCTTTCTCAATTGAGCTAAGTTCTAAAATGGCTTGAGTCATGTCGGTTCCTTTACTCGGGGCCAGTTGTATTTGATTGTTCTGTCTATGTATTGTTTTGGTTCAGTGATGTCACTGAGCTGTCGTTGCGTTTTGCTTGAGCTAAAAGGTTACGCCAGCTTGGAAAATAACATTTGCGTATGGTGTGCACTCACCGGTGCGAATTACCGCGCGGCTTTCATGCGTACGCTGTTTGAATTCTTCATGAGTGATGTAAGTAATAGAAAGCGATTTGCCACAACGCGCTTCTTCTGTCTTGATTAAATCAATCAGCGCAGCGTGGTGCTCTGGGCTTACTTTCGCAAACTCTTCTGCAATCACAACACCTTCGATTTGAGATTCATCCAGCATGGTTTTTACCGTTTGCTGAAAGCTTGGGACACCGTGAGTTAAAGCAAGATCAATACGAGTTACGTGGTCTGGAATTGGTAAGCCCGCGTCACAAATCGTGATTTCATCTGTGTGGCCAAGAGTCGCCACTAGGTAAGAGAGTTCAGAGTTTATTAGAGTACTTTTTTTCATATCACGACCTATCGAAAAATAACGCTTGATGGGTTGAGAACAACTCAAGAAAAGCCATCGAAACGTTTCGATAGTGATAATAGTGTCTGATTTATCATTTGCACGTTTGATTGTTTTAGAGTGTGATAATGATCATCGAAACGTTTCGATGGGGCGTTTTTTGGTGATCTTAGTCACCGCCATTGATTGCATAAATCCTTTTACGTGGGTTCAATCGATAGCGCATATCCGAACTTACTAATGGTAATGATCTGGACGTTGGATGCTCTTAATCGCGCGAACACATTGCGTAGGTTATAGACTACGTTTGCAAGAACATGTGGTGACGAGAGTTGTCCGTCCCAACACACATCAACAATATGCTCTCTTGAAATCGGTCTTCCCACATTTTCCAATAACAAGCAGAGCACTGCTAATAGGCGAGGGCGCAAAGTGATTTTGTTTCCTTGCTGGTTGGTAATCGTTCGAGCGTCGATATCAATGATTAAGCCGTTGAAGTCTATTGTGTGGTTCATCGTATTTTCTGTTCGTCTTATTCTAAATTGTGGAGATTGAGCAAATTGGCCTGCTGTTGGAGCGGGTAATTATTTAAGTGTGCTAATGGTCAAAGTGGGCGGGTTAACTGACACGATCAGTGAGCCTATTACTTTTAAAGCCGAAGACAATACTTACCGATTAATTGCTGGTTACAAATTTAACCGTATTGTATCGGTTGAAGCTCAATACACAGATTTTGGTGATATAGCCCTGAAAACGAAATCTGGTAATAAGGTTTTCACTTGGACACCTCAAATCTTTTCGGTAACGGCGAACCTCGGTTACACGTTTGATAATGGCATTCGTCCATTTGGCACTATCGGTCTGTCGACTATTGATCTAGACATGAAGCTTGCTGATGGCTCTCGCCCGTCAGGAGATGGTTTTGATGATTCGGGAGATGGCATCCGTATGGGTGTTGGTGTTGAATACACGCCACCTACAATGTCTTCGTTGAGCTTTCGCTTAGCATACGAAGCCGATGCTTTTGATATCGAAGATTACGAAAACGGACACAAGACAGAAGATACTGTTGTTCTGGACTCTTTCTACTTAGGCGCAATGTACACATTCTAAGTTTCACACTTTGCTAAACGGTAAATCGGTTTCTAAATGGGGCGTCGGTTGGCTCAACCCGTTTAACTAAAGTGGAAGGCCGCAGTTTTTGACTGCGGCTTTTTTATGTTTAACTCTAGGCTTCACGAATATGAGCGGTGACAGACACGATGGCATGGTCGGTACTGAATTGGTCGTGTTCAAAGCTTGGATTGGTGAGGTGATGGTCTAACACTGTGTAGCTAGAGATCTCCATTAAGCTTGAAGAGTTCTGACAATCAAACTCGTTCGACATCAAAATGTAGTCCAGTACAGATCCAGAAGCGCCGTAGTAATGGGTTGGCTTTCGCTGTTCAAGCAAGTCTTCTTGATGCAGTTGATGGTAAAGATCCCAGCTGTCTTTCAAGCGAAAGTGGGATAGCCAATGCTTGCTGTTTTCGTCTCGGTTGATTGAGTAATTCAACAGCCCTTTAAACTCATCATTAAACAGTGGCTTATTAAAGTCACCCATCAACACAACAGGTTGCTCGGTTTGGTAGCGTTGGTTGGTGATGTATTGATGCAGCATCTGAGCTTCTAGACCGCGTTGGACACTTGATAGCCAAGAGCCAAGCTGTTCTTGGTGAAAACGAGTGAGCGTGTCACTTTGTGGTTTTGCACCTTGCTGAGTGTTGTCCGCATCGACAGATTCTGCTTTTGGCTCTGTCGGACGTTGTGATTTGAAGTGCACCACATAACAGTCGGTTGAACCTAAATGGGGTAACGTAATCGTCGCGTGAACAGGCGTTCTGTTGAATGAGAATTTGTCGTCAAGGTTGAATGCTGTCAGTAACGTCGAATCTGGCGTAACAGGCTGCACGTTTTCAATCGGGTAACGGGAAGCGATCCCAACGACTGGTGAGGTGTATAGGTAATCATCTTCAACGTTGGCGCTATCGACCACTGCAAAGTATGGATAACCTAGCTCGTTCATCAATAGCTCTAAAGATTGCGGGCTAAATATCTCTTGGAAGCCAATCACATCGCAATCTAATGAGCGAATCGCTTCAGCCATCCAATGTTGCTTCTTCTGCCATTCTTCGAAGCTGTAGATGTTCTCAAAATCATAATAAGCATTCGGTGGCTCGAGATAGTTCAGAAGGTTGAACGTTGCGAATGTTATTTGGTTTGGTTTGTTCAAAGTGTCATTCCATTTAGACCTAGGCTGCAAGGATACTCCAGTAAAAGTATAGTTTGTTGATTATTTAGAGCCTAAATTTCACTTTAGAAGCCAACCAAAGGAATCTTAGCCGTTGAGGCTTGTGTCTTCAGGCTAGAGCAATCTTAGTGCTTCTGCCTTCCCCCGTGCTTTCCAACGCCACCAAGCTAATCAACTCAATCAAAGGAACCAAAGCAATCAAAGCTCACTGCATCCAATAACTTCGAGTGGTGACGAGTAATTTGTAAATAAACCGTCAGAGATAGAGTGCTGATGGTTTTATTAGTTATTACATGATGTTAGATTTGAACCTATACTTGATTTAACGGCATGCATTCAAAGCCGATAAATCAACTTGAATATAGAATTCATGACATTTGAAGGGAGAGTCAAATGGGAACAGTTTTTCGACGCAAAGCCTCGCAACGCACTCAGTTTTTCAGGTTTAATTTGAAGTCATGTGCAATCATGTTGCCGCTTATTGCTTTACAACCCTCCGTTACTTACGCTTCTGAAACCCAATCAACTCCTGCTGTCACCGTTATTGAAACCACACAACTGGTTGGTTTTGGTGAAGCAAAATATCCAGCCGATTTCACTCACTTCGATTACGTTAATCCTGATGCGCCAAAGCAGGGCAAAGTGACCTATGGCAGCATAGGTACGTACGATAGCTTTAATCGATTCGGTTCCCGCGGCGTTGCTGCAAGTTATACCGGAGAGATTTACGATACCTTGATGTTTTCTCCGAGTGACGAGATTGATGCGTACTATCCATTGATCGCTTCAAAGGTTCGCTACTCCAGTGATTTCACTTGGATGGAAATCGACATCAACCCAAATGCTAAATTCCAAGATGGCGAGCCTATCACTGCGCATGATGTTGCCTTTACTTTTGACAAGTTCTCAACCGAGGGCGTGCCTCAGTATCGTGTGTATTACAAAGAGATTAAGTCAGTAAAAGCGGTCTCTGATTTGGTTGTTCGTATTGAAATGAACAGTCCAAACCGCGAAAAACTGTTTAGCTTCGCGCAAAGCACTCGTGTATTGCCGAAACATTTCTGGAAAGACAGAAAGCTGTCTGAGCCTCTAAGTGAGCCACCAGTCGGTAGTGGTCCTTATAAGATCATCAGCTACAAATCAGGCCAAAGTGTTACCTATGGTCTAGATGAAAACTACTGGGCAGCAGACCTACCAGTTAACGTTGGCCGCAATAACTTCAAGCAGGTGCAATACGATTACTACCGTGACGACACGGTAATGTTGGAAGCGTTCAAAGCAGGGGAGTTCGATCTTCGAACCGAGAATTCGGCTAAGTTCTGGGCTAACTCTTATACGGGCGCGAACTTCGATAAAGGCTACATCATTAAAGAAGAGATCAACCACGAGAAGCCTGAAACGACTCAAGGTTTCGTCTTCAACATTCAATCACCTGTGTTCTCGGATCCTAAAGTGCGTGAAGCGTTAACCTATGCGATGGACTTTGAGTGGATGAACAAGAACATGTTCTATGGTCAGTACAAGCGTACTCGTAGCTACTTCCAAAATACCGACTACGAAGCGAAAGGCTTACCAAGCGAAGCTGAAGTCGAGTTGTTGTCTCAATACAAAGATCAGATTCCACCGCGAGTTTTCACCGAAGAATTCCAACCACCCGTCACCGATGGTAGCGGTCGTATTCGTAGCCAAATGCGTACCGCTTTCAAATTGTTGAAAGAAGCGGGTTGGGTGCTGAAAGACAAAGTCATGACCAACGAAAAGACTGGCAAGCCGATGTCATTTGAGTTGTTGATTTACAGCCCAACCACGGAACGTATTGCAACGCCGGTTCAAAAGAACCTTAAGCGCATGGGTATTGAGATGAAGATCCGTACCATCGATACCACTCAATACATCAAGCGCTTGCGTGATCGTGATTTCGACATGGTTTCGTCGTCATTTTCCGCAAACCCTTATCCTAGCCCGAACTTAATGATCGTTTGGAACTCTAACTACATTGATTCTACTTACAATACTGCAGGTGTTATCGATCCAGTGGTTGACGCGTTAACAGAAAAAATTGCGCGTAACCAACAGCAC
This sequence comes from Vibrio sp. 10N.286.52.C3, assembly GCF_041468865.1. Lineage (NCBI taxonomy): Bacteria > Pseudomonadati > Pseudomonadota > Gammaproteobacteria > Vibrionales > Vibrionaceae > Vibrio > Vibrio sp. 10N.286.52.C3. The sequence continues at coordinate 22,114 of NZ_JBFRJM010000067.1, forward strand.
CCTGAAAAGCTTCTTACACTAGGTCGCTCACTAGACCGAGTATTGCAGTGGAATTTCTACAACATCCCGCAATGGCACGTTGGCGAGTATCGCGTAGCAATGTGGGACAAGTTTGAGCGTCCAGATGTATTGCCTAAATACGATTTAGGTATCGATACATGGTGGATTTCAGAAGAGAAGGCGGCTTTGCTTCCTGAAAAACGTCGCTAGGAGTTAGTTAGCATGGCCGCGTATATATTTCGACGTTTATTGTTGGTGATCCCCACGCTGTGGGCGATCATCACCATCAACTTTTTCATCATCCAGATAGCGCCTGGAGGCCCGGTAGAGCAAGCTGTTGCTCAATTAGAAGGGCATAACTCTGGCATTATGGAGCGTTTTTCTGGTGGTGGACAAGAAGTTGATTTAAGTGAAAGTGATCAAGCGTCTGCCAGTGGCTATAAAGGCTCACGCGGGCTTGATCCTGAAGTGGTTGAAGAGATCAAAAAGCAGTTTGGGTTTGATAAACCGATTCACGTTCGCTACTTCGATATGTTGAAAAACTACGCGACCTTTAACTTTGGTGAAAGCCTGTTTAAGGGTGGTAACGTGATTGATTTAATCATCGAGCGTTTACCTGTCTCCATTTCCTTAGGGTTGTGGAGTACGTTAATCATCTATGTGATTTCGATACCCTTAGGCATTATGAAGGCGATACATCACGGCTCTCGCTTTGATATTTGGTCGAGCGCGGTGGTGATTGTCGGCTACGCGGTGCCGGGCTTCTTGTTTGCGATTATTCTGATTATCTTGTTTGCAAGCGGTAACTACTTCAGTTGGTTCCCATTGCGAGGGCTTGTGTCGAGTAACTTCGACCAGCTCAACTGGTATCAGCAAATTGGCGACTACTTCTGGCACTTGGCGTTGCCCATTTTCGCCATGGTTATCGGTGGATTCGCCACGCTCAGCATGCTGACCAAAAACTCCTTCCTTGATGAAATCAATAAGCAATATGTAGTGACTGCGAGAGCGAAAGGCTTGGACGAGAGCAGTATTCTTTATAAGCACGTTTTCCGTAACGCCATGCTGATCATTATTGCGGGTTTCCCAAGCGCATTTATTAGTATTTTCTTCACGGGTTCTATGTTGATTGAAGTGATGTTTTCACTCGAAGGAATTGGTCTGCTTGGCTTTGAATCAACCATTCAACGTGACTATCCCGTGGTGTTCAGCTCTCTCTATATCATGACCTTGCTTGGCTTGGTGCTGAGCATTATCTCCGACCTGACGTATACCTGGGTTGATCCTCGAATTGATTTTGAAGCGCGTTAATGGCGAACGAATAACAAGGTATTGATAATAAATGTTTAACAACCCTTTAGCTGAAGCTCGTTGGTTACGTTTTAAAGCAAACAAGCGTGGTTTTATCTCCCTTTGGATATTTACCATCTTGTTTGGCTTGAGCCTGTTCGCTGAGATCATTGCCAATGATAAACCACTCTTGGTTTCTTATGATAATCAGTGGTTTGTGCCTGTTATCAATGAATATGCCGAGACGGAGTTTGGTGGTGAGTTTGAAACCGAGGCCGACTACAAAGACCCGTATGTTATCGAGCTCATTGAAGACAACGGTTACATCGTGTGGCCAATCATTCCGTTTAGCTACGACACAATAAACTTCGATATTTCAGGTGCGGTGCCATCGGAGCCCGATTCGGTGAACTGGTTAGGGACTGATGATAAGGGGCGAGATGTATTAGCTCGTATCATTTATGGCTTCCGTATTTCCGTTCTATTTGGTTTTATTCTGACCATTGTATCGAGCGTGATTGGTGTCGTGGTTGGCGCAACACAAGGCTACTACGGTGGCTGGGTTGATCTATTCGGACAACGCTTCATTGAAGTCTGGTCTGGTATGCCGACCCTGTTCTTGCTGATTATTTTGTCGAGTTTTATTGAGCCGAATTTCTGGTGGTTGCTCGGGATTATGGTGCTGTTTAGTTGGATGAGTTTAGTCGGCATCGTGCGAGCGGAATTTTTACGCTGCCGAAACTTCGATTATGTGCGAGCCGCGCAAGCCATGGGTGTTGATGACAAACGTATTATGCTTCGTCACATGTTACCTAACGCGATGGTTGCATCGTTAACCATGATGCCGTTTATTCTTTCAGGCTCGGTGACCACACTGACTTCGTTAGACTTCTTGGGCTTTGGTCTTCCTGCGGGTTCGCCTTCGTTAGGCGAGTTGTTGGCGCAAGGTAAAGCTAACTTACAAGCGCCTTGGCTTGGCATTTCTGCCTTCGTCGTGCTTTCACTGATGCTTACGTTACTGGTCTTCGTTGGTGAAGCGGTGCGTGATGCTTTCGACCCGCATCAACAGAAGTAAGGATAGGTTATGACTTCAAATACAACGCCTGCTTCTCCGGTTTTGACCATAGATAAACTGTCTGTCGGTTTCGGGCGAAAAAACTCGATAGAGCAAGTGACACAAGATGTCTCTTTAGAAATATACAAAGGTGAGACATTAGCGCTGGTGGGTGAGAGTGGTTCCGGAAAATCGGTCACGGCTAACTCGATTTTAAAGCTGTTACCAAAAGGCTCGTCTCATTACTTAAACGGTAAGATCAATTTCTCTGGCACCGATATTCTGAGTTGTTCTGAAAGACAGCTACGTGGGATTCGTGGTGGTCGCATCGGCATGATCTTTCAAGAGCCCATGGTGTCGCTGAATCCGCTTCATAGAGTCGGAAAACAGCTTGTTGAAACCCTCGCGATTCACCGAGGTATGAGAACCAACAAAGCGCAAGCCTTAGCGATAGAGTGGCTATCCAAGGTGGGGATTCGTTACCCAGAACAAAAGATATCAGCCTATCCGCACGAGCTATCTGGTGGAGAACGCCAACGCGTGATGATCGCAATGGCATTGATCAACGAACCTGAGCTGCTTATCGCTGATGAACCGACAACCGCATTGGATGTATCGGTACAAGCGCAGATCCTCGACCTTCTAAAAGACCTGCAACAAGAGCTCGGTATGGCGATGCTTTTTATCACTCATGACTTAAGTATCGTTCGTAAGATTGCCGACAGAGTAGCGGTAATGAAAGATGGTCGCTTGGTTGAAAGTAACGACTGTCATACCCTGTTTAACGCGCCTGCTCACCCTTACACTCAAAAACTTATTAACTCTGATCCGAAAGGTTTGCCCGTTCCTGTGTCACCCGAAAGCAAACCGCTACTCGATGTAAATCAACTTCGTGTTTGGTTCCCGATCACGGGCGGTTTATTCAAGCGCACCATTTCTCATGTTAAAGCTGTGACCGACATGGAGTTCACTTTGAAGAAAGGGCACTCAATCGGTTTGGTTGGCGAAAGTGGTTCTGGTAAATCGACGACCGGTATGGCGATACTTAAGCTGGTAGATAGTGAAGGGTCAATCACCTACTCGAGTGAACAGCTTCAAGGTTTAGATCGAAAACAGATGCTTCCGTTTAGAAGCCGTATGCAAGTAGTCTTTCAAGACCCGTTTTCTGCGCTAAACCCGAGAATGTCGGTCGCTCAGGTGATTGGCGAAGGTTTGTTAGTGCATCAACAATTGGATGAGCACGAACTCGACCAACGCATCTGTGACGTAATGAAAGAGGTTGACCTCGATCCTGAAACGCGTCACCGTTACCCAAATGAGTTTTCTGGCGGTCAAAGGCAGCGTATTGCGATTGCTCGTGCTTTGATTTTAAAGCCAGAGTTTATCCTGCTCGATGAACCAACATCGTCATTGGACAGAACCGTTCAAGCTCAAGTATTGGATTTGCTGAAGTCACTTCAAGAAAAGTATGGCCTGACCTATTTGTTTATCAGTCATGATCTGAATGTCGTGAAATCCTTGTGTCATTACACCATCGTCATGAAAGCTGGCGAGGTAATAGAGAAGGGCGACACTGAGACTTTGTTTGGTAATCCGCAGCATGAATATACTAAGCAGTTGGTGAGTCTTTCGAATGTTGGTGGTGTTTTATAACGCAGAGGGTTTGTTTAAAACAAATGGGCTCTGGTTGAATTCAACATGGTCATTTCGTTGTTTTAAGATTACACTGCGCCCAATATTTCAGAAGTACATATTTAGGTAGAGGTCACCATGGACCAAGAACATTACGAAGACGCTGATTACGAAGGCCAAGAGCTGGGCGAAGAAGGCGAAGAGATTGAAATTGAAGCAATTGGTATTGATGTTTCATCACAGCCAATCGAGCTCTACAAAGTGTTTAAAATTGCTAACCTAGTGAGTGGTGGCGGTGAAGCTAAGCACATCATCTCTGAAGGCTACGTAGCGGTAAATGGTGAGCTAGAAACCCGTAAGCGTCGTAAAATGTACGATGGCGACTTCTTTGAATTCAACCAAGAATACTATGTAGTGGTGTGTGATCAGCCAGTACAAGAAGAATCAGAAAAGCCGAAAAAGAAAGAAACGCCTAAAAAAGAGAACAAGGCGAAGAAAGGTCAGTCTAAAAAGGATTCTAAGAAGAAGGAATCTAAGAAAAGCAAAGCAGAAATGCTAAGCGCAAAGGCTGAACCAAAGAAAGAGAAAAAAGAGAAGAAACCGAAAAAGAAAGCGGATACGCCAAAGCCAACACGTGATGACAAAAGCGGCCGTAATTCGATTGAGTTCTTTTAAACTACAGTTCTAAACGACTGCTCTAAACTGCTTTTCTAAAACGAATCTTTTAAAACTATTCGTTTGAACATCAAGCAACGTTAGACCTAGGTTTTACGTTACGCAGATATCAAAAGGCTCACTAGTTAGTGAGCCTTTTTTGTATTTGTTTGCTAGCACAGCTAACGGCCAATAACGCTTATTCTCAGTGTCTTGTGTGAGAAGAAGTTAGCTCTGATGCACGTAACTGAGCAACGGCTTTCGCTAGTTCTAGCTGAGCTTGTGCAAAGTTAATGTCTATGTTGCCCTTGTTGATGTTCTCTAGAGCGGCATATTTCGCTTCTTCTGCGCGAGCGCGGTCAATGTCTTTACCATGCAAGGCCGTGTCGGCTAATAACGTAACCACATCCGGCTGAACTTCCAGCATCCCACCAGAGACATACAGCACTTGGCCTTCTGATTTAGGGTCTGTAACAAACACGGTTACGCCCGGTTTGATCTTACTGAGAAGCGGGGAGTGACCGGGGCGGATCCCCAGTTCACCGTCAGCGCCAGAAACGGCTAGGGCATACGCTGGACCTGAAAACAGCGTACCTTCCGCACTTACAATATTAAGTTGAAATGTATTATCTGTAATTCCGATAGCCATGGTGCACCTGCCTCTTAGAGTGATTTTGCTTTGTTAAGCACTTCGTCGATAGAGCCACAGTACAAGAACGCTTGCTCTGGGATATCGTCATATTCACCGCTCAATAGACCTTTAAAGCCTCTTAGTGTTTCGCTTAGCGGTACAAAGACACCTTTCTGACCGGTAAACACTTCGGCTACGTGGTAAGGCTGCGTTAAGAAACGTTCAATCTTACGAGCGCGAGATACGGTCTGTTTGTCTTCAGTAGACAGCTCATCCATACCAAGAATCGCGATGATGTCTTTTAGCTCTTTGTAGCGTTGCAGCGTTGTTTGTACTTTTTGTGCAATGTCGTAGTGCTCTTGGCCTACGATCAGCGGATCTAACTGACGTGACGTTGAATCTAACGGGTCAATCGCAGGGTATAGACCCAGTGCCGCGATGTTACGAGACAGTACAACGGTCGCATCTAAGTGAGCAAAGGTTGTTGCTGGCGATGGGTCAGTCAAGTCATCCGCAGGTACGTATACTGCTTGGATAGAGGTGATAGAGCCTTGTTTTGTTGACGTGATACGCTCTTGAAGTACGCCCATCTCTTCAGCCAGTGTTGGTTGGTAACCTACTGCTGAAGGCATACGACCTAGCAGAGCTGATACTTCTGTTCCCGCAAGCGTGTAACGGTAAATGTTATCAATGAACAACAGTACGTCACGACCTTCATCACGGAAGCGCTCAGCCATAGTTAGGCCTGTAAGTGCTACACGTAGACGGTTTCCCGGTGGCTCGTTCATTTGACCGTAAACCATGGCTACTTTGTCTAGTACACCTGCTTCTTTCATCTCGTAGTAGAAGTCGTTACCTTCACGAGTACGCTCACCTACACCGGTAAATACAGAAAGACCTGAGTGGGCTTTGGCGATGTTGTTGATAAGCTCCATCATGTTGACGGTTTTACCTACACCAGCACCACCGAACAGACCAATTTTACCACCCTTAGCGAATGGACAGATAAGGTCGATAACCTTAACGCCTGTTTCTAGAAGCTCAGTGCTGTTTGCTTGTTCTTCATAAGAAGGGGCTTCACGGTGAATCTCGTAGTTTTCTTTCTGACCGATTTCACCACACTCATCGATAGGTTGACCAAGCACGTTCATGATACGGCCTAGCGTTTCTTCGCCGACAGGAACCGTGATTGGAGAGCCTGTGTTTTCAACCGTTAGGCCACGACGTAAGCCATCTGATGTACCCATTGCAATACAACGAACGATATTGCTACCCAGTTGTTGTTGTACTTCCAATACTAACGAGCTTGCTTCGTCGCTAGTCACTTTCAATGCATCATAAACGCGTGGGCTGTTGCCGCCGCTGAACTCGACGTCAACCACCGCGCCGATTACTTTAACTATTTTTCCAACACTCATTCTTAAATCCTCAAATTCTGTTCTTGACCCAGTCTTTTCTAGCCCTAGACAGCTTGGGCACCTGAGACTATTTCACTCAGCTCTTGGGTAATGGCAGCCTGACGCGCCTTGTTGTAGACCAACTGCAAGTCATCAATGAGTTGGCCTGCGTTATCAGTCGCCGCTTTCATAGCGACCATTCGGGCTGCTTGCTCACAGGCAATGCTCTCAACAATGCCTTGATACACTTGCGATTCGATGTATCGATGTAACAGTTCTGAGAGTATGTCTTTGGGTGCTTGCTCATATATGTAGTCCCAACGACGCGCTTTTTTAGGCTCACCACCTTCCTCAGAATCCGAAGGGTGGGGGAGCAACTGCAAGGTCGTTGGCGCTTGAACCATGGTGTTGACGAACTGGTTGTAAACGAGATACAAGCTATCGATTTTACCTTCGTCGTAATGCCCGAGCATCGCATTCACCGTACCTAAGATGTCTTCTAACTTAGGTGTATCGCCAAGACCTGACGTTTGTGCAATAACGTTGCCGCCGCGTTGGAAGAACGAGATAGCCTTAGATCCCACTAAGGTTGTTTCTACCTCGACTCCCTTGGTGCGCCATTGCTCCATTTCTTCTAACACTTTCTTGAACAAGTTTGAGTTCAAGCCACCACACAAGCCGCGATCGGACGAGATAATGATGTAAGCGACACGCTTAGGTTCACGCTGTTGCAGGTAAGGGTGCTGGTACTCCAGGGAACCCGATGCAACATGAGAGATAACTTTTCGCATGTTCTCGGCGTAGGGGCGAGTTAGCGTCATGTTGTCTTGAACCTTGCGCATCTTACTTGCTGCAACCATTTCCATTGCGCTAGTGATTTTCTGAGTGTTACTAACACTGGCTATCTTGGTGCGAATTTCTTTAGTACTTGCCATAATCTGCTCCTATTTGTTTTGATTTCCAGCTAACAAACCGGAGCACTTACCAAGCTTTCATCCCAACAAAACCTTCTAGGATCTCTTTAAGAGCACCGTCGATGTCGTCATTGTAATCGCCTGTCGCGTTGATTTTTTCGAACAACGCAGGGTTCTGACCTTTGGCATAAGCAATCAGCTCTTCTTCAAAACGGGCAATGTTGTTTAGCTCAACACCGGCCAAGTAGCCTTTCTCTGCTGCGTAGATAACCGTTGCTTGCTCAGCGACTGACATTGGAGAGTATTGTTTTTGCTTCATTAACTCGGTAACACGTTCACCATGGTCTAGCTGTTTACGCGTCATCTCATCTAGGTCAGAAGAGAATTGAGCAAATGCTGCTAGCTCGCGGTATTGAGCTAATGAAGTACGGATACCACCAGACAGTTTCTTGATGATCTTGCATTGTGCCGCACCACCCACACGAGATACCGAGATACCTGGGTCTACTGCAGGACGTAGGCCTGAGTTAAACAGTTGGGTTTGAAGGAAAACCTGACCATCGGTGATGGAGATTACGTTGGTTGGTACAAATGCTGATACGTCACCCGCCTGAGTTTCAATAATAGGAAGCGCCGTTAATGAGCCTGTTTGGCCTTTCACTTCACCGTTAGTGAACTTCTCTACATACTCTGCATTCACTCGTGCTGCACGTTCTAGTAGGCGTGAGTGAAGGTAGAATACGTCGCCAGGGAAGGCTTCACGACCCGGTGGGCGTTTCAATAGCAATGAGATTTGACGGTAAGCAACGGCTTGTTTTGATAGGTCATCATAGATGATCAGCGCATCTTCACCGCGGTCACGGAAGTATTCACCCATGGTGCAACCCGCATAAGGGGCTAGGTATTGAAGCGCTGCAGACTCTGATGCTGATGCCACGACTACGATGGTGTTTTTTAGCGCATCGTGGTCTTCGAGTTTACGAACCACATTAGCGATAGTGGAGGCTTTTTGGCCAATCGCTACATACACACATTTGATGCCAGAATCTTTCTGATTGATGATCGCATCGATAGCTAACGCTGTTTTACCCGTCTGACGGTCACCAATGATAAGCTCACGTTGACCACGACCGATTGGCACCATGGTATCAACCGCTTTATAACCAGTTTGAATAGGTTGATCAACAGACTTACGTTCGATTACACCCGGTGCAATCACTTCTACAGGGTCGAGTCGGTCACAACTCACTGGGCCTTTGCCATCGATTGGCTCGCCTAATGTGTTGACTACACGACCAAGAAGTCCGTTACCTACAGGTACTTCTAAGATACGACCTGTACCTTTCACTTTCATACCTTCAGAGAGGTCAGTGTAGGGACCCATAACCACCGCACCTACTGAGTGGGTATCGAGGTTAAGTGCGAGTGCGTATTTGCCACCTGGTAGCTCAATCATCTCGCCTTGCATAACATCAGCAAGGCCATTGATTGTGATGATGCCATCACGAACCGATACGATAGTGCCTTCATTGCGAGCCTCGGTGCTCACATTAAATTTCGAGATGCGTTCTTTGATTAGATCGCTGATTTCATTTGAATTTAATTGCATAATTGTTACCTATCTCGCGTGAAGTTGATGAGCCAATCGGTCAATTGATGTGTTTAAAGAACCATCGATAACGGTTTCACCCGCTTTGATGACCATTCCACCCACTAACGTGTCATCAATAACCTGCTTCATTTCAACCTGACGCTCTAATTTCTTCTCAAGTGCAGCTGTTAGTGACGTAACTTGATCTTGTGTCAGCATTTCTGAACTGGTGACAGTGACAGGCACTACACGTTCATGTTCGTCCTTTAGCTCGCAGTACAATTCAAACAGGTCTCTTACAACAGAAAGGCGGCCGTTCTCGGCCAAGACTCGAATGAGATTAATGACGTGGTCATCAACGAGTCCTTGGCAAATATGAATGATGAGGTTTGCCAGCTCTTCTGTTTGGTGTGTAGAAGCACCTTCTGCTGAAGAAATCTGACTAGCGATCGTTTCTTCTTCCGCGACAGCCACAAGAATGGACAGCATTGAGTGCCACTCTTGTAACTGGTTTTCACCTAAAGCAAATTCAAACGATGCTTTGGCGTAGGGATGAGCAATATTGGTGTAATCTGACATATTGCCTCTCCTTAGAGTTCGCTAATCATTTGGTCAACTAGCGCTCGGTTCGTTGCGGAATCTAGGTTTTTGCTAATCAGTTTCTGTGCACTTTGAATTACTGCGTCTGCCATATCTGCCTGAAGTTCACGGCGTATCTTTTGGCGTTCGCCTTCTAGCTCAGCTCTACCTTGTTCTAAGATGCGTGCCTTTTCTTGCTCGGCTTCTTGTTGCGCTAAGCTGATGATTTCATTGCGGCGTTTTCGGCCCTGTTCAACCAGTTCAGTCACATCTTTTCTTGCATCTTCGATGAGTTGCGCGCCATTTGATTTTGCTAGTTCTAGCTCTTTCGCAGCGTTCTCTGAGTGGCGTAAACCATCAGCGATTTCTTTTTGGCGCTCGTCTAACATCGCGGTGAGAGGGGGCCATACATATTTCATGCAGAGCCAAACAAAAATCACGAATGAGATTGCTTGTCCAAACATGCTTGCATTTAAGTTCATACCTTCCTCGCTAAATCTTGATTAATTACAAATCGATCTTTTCAAAGCTTTTTGATTAAGCCACGGCGAAGATGATGTATAGACCGATACCAACACCGATCATTGGTACTGCATCGACAAGACCCATCATGATGAAGAATTGAGTACGAAGCATTGGAGTAAGGTCTGGTTGACGAGCAACACCCTCAAGGTATTTACCTGCCAAGTTACCAATACCTGACGCTGCACCTGCCGCACCTAAACCAATCAGTAATGCACCTGCTACATATAAAACTGCGCTTACGATATCCATTTGTATCTCCGATAAATAATTTGTTAGTTAAATTTTTAGTTATTAATTAGTGGTGTTCTTCTGTTGCCATACCTAAATAAACAACGGTCAGTACCATAAATATAAATGCTTGTAAGAATACGATTAATATGTGGAATAGTGCCCAAGGAACACTCAGTGCCCATTGCATCCACCATGGCATTAATGCGATAAGAATAAATATCATCTCACCTGCATACATGTTTCCAAATAATCGTAAGCCTAGTGATATAGGTTTTGAAATTAATGTTATTAATTCAAGAACTAAGTTAACAGGGTATAAAAGAGGGTTATCAAATGGCTGAGTAGTAAGCTCTTTGATAAAGCCTTTCAATCCTTTATTTTTAAACGTATAAGTCAACAGTAAGATAAATACACCGAGTGCCATCGATATTGGAATATTTACGTCCGCCGTTGGTAGATCTCTAAAGTGTTCTAGACCCATTGCACGACTTAATGCTGGTATGAAATCTATTGGTAATAAATCGACCGCGTTCATCAACAACACCCAAACAAAAGTGGTTAATGCCAATGGTCCTATTAATTTATCCTCCGCTTGAAAAATCTCTTTTACTAGGTTGTTTACAAAATCAAATATCAGTTCGATAAAACATTGAAATCGACCTGGAACACCGCTGGTTCCTTTGGTCACTACGTATCGAAAAGCTCCAATAAACAGTAAACCCGTAATCCAAGATACCAACATCGAGTCGATGTTGAACGCCCAGAAACCATCACCTGTAGTTAAGAAGGTTAAGTGATGCTCTATGTATTCGTGAGCGGTAGTTACTTGATCCATACTACACGTACTCCGATCTTGTAGAGGCAGTAATAAATGGTGTTAAGAAGTACCCAACCATAGTGAGAATATATGCGTACAATATTACTGGGTTATCCAATTTGAAAAACTGGAACGCCATGATAAACATTAAGAACGTATAAGTTATTTTCACGACACGACTCATTTGCATTAAGTCACGTAAACTATAATTAGGATTCTTGCGCACCTTTAGGCTTGCATATATAAAACCAAACAGCGGAGGTAGCATCGCAATAACGATACCCAAAGCCGACGATTCCATATCTACTTTATTACCAAAAAACACTTCATATAAAACTACACCGACGGCTAATACTACTTGGCAGAGAACAACTCTTTTAGCAGCAACAAGAATGTCACCACTTATCCCGTTAAGCCTCATAATAAAACCTTATATTTAACAGTGTAAGCTCATATAAAACACAGTTTGAATATGTCTTGCTACTCGCATTTACTTGTTAATAAAACTTTGCTTGTTAACAAAGAGATAATCTTGCTGGTTTTATATCTCCTGACGAAATAGAACGATATAAACTAATTCGCTCTCGTTTCGACAAAATATAAACTACGCCTAAAATTATGTGATCAAAACGACAAATATCGACATCAATAATTCCATTTTTGAAATGAGTATTTTCCATTTATGAAAGTAATAATTCTGTCACTATAATCATGAATATTTCAGATGATTTACTGATAACTTGAAGTATTGGTAACTGCTCGAATAAATCAGGGGCAAGCCAAGTGTATTGAAGGCAATCAATTTATATTTTTCAGGCACTTAAATTAACTTTTCATCAGAGTTAGAGTCGGACTCTAGATGTGTTAATTCATCACTATTTGGTTATTTATAGCGAGCAGCGTGCGTTTATTAACGCGGGAATATATATTTTTTATCTATTACTCATGAAGCGTGGAAAAACTGTGTCACATCAAAGGTTATCCGCATTTTTGTTACTCATCGAGGTATTTATGGCCGGTTATATTGGAAGGTGAGAAGAAGAATTGAGAGTGTTAAAACCGTTTTTATGAAGTTCAAACTCCACTTAAGAGCTTCTTGATAGGGGTTGATGCGGCCAGATAAAGCGTACTTTCTGAAGCAACAAATGGCAGTGCAGCACTGCCATTTGCTAAACCTGGTTTATGAAGCTTCATAGCTCAGATATTGAATACACAAGTCATGAAAAGCTTGCGCTTGGGGCGAGATAGTACGGTCAGACAGTCGGAATATCCCAATTTGTCTCTGTAACGGCGGGTCGATCAAAGGAATCCACACTAAACGTGTTTCATTGGTAGGGAAGGCCAGTTTAGGCAGCGTGGTTACCCCAATGCCTAATTCCAGCACAGAAAACAGAGAAGTAATGTTCTCTACGGAATACAGGGCTTGTTCGCTGAGCATGCGCGCAGGTGTTGGGTCCAGTAGGGTGCAAGTCCCGTTACGAATGAAGGGCTGCTTTAACAAGGTTTGCCATTCGATTCCTTCCCGTTGAGAGGCGATAGGGTTATCTTTGAGGCACACCACACCGATAGGATCAGAAAGCAAAGGCGTGAAGTCGATGCTCTCTTCTTCTAAATGGGAGCTATTACCGAGGGCAACATCCACCTCGCCAGAGAGTAATCTTGCTTCTACCCCTGCCGCATTATCATCAATCAAACTCACTTCTACATTCGGGTACTGCTCACAAAATGCCCCTAAAACACTAGGGATGAGTTTTGCGGCCACCGAAGGCACGCTCGCTATTCGAACTCTTCCTTGTTGTCCTGCTGCCGCTGCGCGTAAGTCATTGTCTAATGCTTTGTAAACGTTCAGAAATTGAATGATCTTGGGCAAACATATTTCTCCAAAAGGCGTCAGTGTCGATTTGTTGCCTGTTTCAAACAGAGGTTGACCGAGTATTTTTTCCAACTCTTTTATCGAAGTCGAAAGTGCCGCTTGCGATCGATTTGCACGGTGAGATGCCGCTCTAAATCCACCTTCTTCGACCACCAAAACGAAATGTTTTAACTGTTGTAGCTTAATACTCATGACTTCGATCCCTCTCTAGCCCTTGCTATATCTTACTTTTTGTAAGGTGATAGATTTTATTTATCAAATGCACAAAATTTACCGTTAGATTTATCAGGCGTCAAGGTGCAGTATTTAACCATCTTGAAACATAGTTGTTACAAAGTTGGATGAAATCGTGAACGCACAAACTAAAAAACACCCAGTAAAAACCGCTCTTTTTGCTTCAAAAGCACCACTAGAGTGGGCAATCGTTAATAACGGCACTCTATACACGGCTCAGATTCCAATTGATGAAACGGGCGCAGTAGTAGAAGGCGGTATTGAAGCGCAAACGCGTCAGACTTTTAACAACCTTGTTCATACCTTGGAGTGTGCAGGCGAATCGATGGATTCTGTGCTGCAGGTTCTGATTTACGTGACTGACCGTGAATACCTGAAAACGGTAAACAGCGTATACGGAGAATACTTCAACGCACCTTATCCAAATCGTGCAGCAGTCGTTGTTGCAGGGCTAGCTAGAGAAGAGATGTTGGTTGAGTTCGTGGTTTATGCATCGGCGTCTCAACCTGAATAAATGGACTGTGAACTGAGGCAATTTGCCAATCAAAGCTGTTTGTCTACGCAGATCTTTACTGATACAAGCGAATAGTTTTACGTCTAGATACAAAATTAATACTTATTCTCTATATAAATTAACAATTTATTAATTAATCCGATGGTTGCCAGACTCAACCGCAACCTAACGTTACAAGGACAGAATGATGACTCACTTACAGAATGTTCAAGCAGAAAACGCACTTTACATTGGCGGCGAATGGCAAGCGGGTGTAAGCACCGTAGCGAACATTAACCCATCAGATATTTCTGAAAACATCGGTAACTTTGCACAAGCAAGTGCTGAGCAAGTTCAACAAGCGATTTCAGCGGCGAAACACGCTCAACCAGAGTGGGAAAAAACGCCGATTGAACGTAAGCAAGCGGTTCTTCAAGCGATTGGTGATGAGCTGATTGCACGTTGCGATGAGCTAGGCACGCTTCTTTCTCGTGAAGAAGGTAAGCCTTTTGCTGAAGGCCGTGGTGAGATTTACCGTGCTGGTCAGTTCTTCCAATACTTCGCGGCTGAAGTGCTTCGTCAAATTGGTGACAACGCAGACTCAGTACGCCCAGGTGTTTCTGTAGAAGTGACTCGTGAAGCGGTAGGCGTTATCGGCATCATCTCTCCTTGGAACTTCCCGACAGCAACGGCTGCTTGGAAAATCGCTCCAGCACTGGCTTTCGGTAACAGCGTTATCTGGAAACCAGCAAACCTAACACCAGCAAGTGCGGTTGCACTAACTGAGATCATCCACCGCCAAGGTATCCCTGCAGGTACGTTTAACCTTGTGCTAGGTAGCGGTTCAACAATAGGTGATGCACTGATCAACTCTAAAGAAGTGAACGGTGTGAGCTTTACCGGTTCTGTTGATACGGGTCGTAAGGTTGCGGCAGCTACCGCGCCAAACTTCGTTCGTTGCCAACTGGAAATGGGCAGTAAGAACGCACTTGTTATTGCAGACGATGCAGACATCCAAACTGCGGTTGATGCAACGATTGCAGGTTCGTTCTCGGGTGCTGGTCAAAAATGTACAGCGTCTTCTCGCCTTGTGGTTATGGATAGCATTCACGACCAATACGTTGAAGCACTGATTAAGCGTATGAGTGAGTTGAAAGTGGGTCACGCACTGGAAGAGGGTGTGTTCATGGGCCCTGTCGTTGACGGCAACCAACTAGAAGCAAACCTGGGTTGGGTTGAGAAAGCACGTCAAAGCGGCGGTGAGCTGGCATTTGGTGGTGAACGCTTGAGCATGCAACACGAAGGTTTCTACATGTCTCCAACGTTGTTCTTGAACACTAAGAACGATTGGGAAGTGAACCAAGAAGAAGTGTTCGCACCAATGGCAAGCGTGATTCGTGTCGCTGACCTAGAAGAAGCGATTGCGACAACCAACGACACTCGCTTCGGCCTAACTGGCGGCATCATCACTCAAAGCCTACGTACGAGCGCACTGTTCAAACAACAAGCTCAAACTGGTTGTGTGATGGTTAACCTACCAACTGCTGGTACCGACTACCACGTACCGTTTGGCGGTCGTAAAGAGTCTAGCTTCGGTCCTCGTGAGCAAGGTCAATACGCAAAAGAGTTCTACACAGTAGTGAAGACGGCTTACCAGCGTCCTTACTAATCTGCTTTCTATATAAGAATTGGCCTGATTCACAGAGTCAGGCCAACATTCAAACCAAAACAGAAAACGAACTTAGATAAGTGATTTAACCCATTTTTGAAAACATGCTACTTGAGCGTGTTTTCAAAACCGAGCTAGAACACTGAGCTTTCAATAGGAGTGGTTATGTACCAGCAACGGATTGTTATAGATGGATTGCAATACTGCAATTGGAACAGAGAATATTTCCAAACACTAAAGGCGAGCGGCATTACAGCAGTTCACGCTACCGCGGTTTACCACGAGACAGCTCGTGAAACCTTATCTCGCTTTGCAGAATGGAACTTAAGATTCGAGCAGAATGCAGACCTTATCATGCCGATTCACTCAATGGCTGATGTTGAGACTGCAAAAGCAACTGGCAAAGTCGGCATTTTCTTAGGCGCTCAGAACTGTTCCCCAATCGATGATGAGATCGGTCTTATCGAAGTGATGCGTAAGCAGGGTCTTTTGATCATGCAACTGACGTACAACAACCAAAGTTTATTGGCGACAGGTTGTTACGAGAAGAACGATACCGGTATTACTCGCTTTGGTAAGCAAGCCATCGAAGAGATGAACCGAGTGGGCATGATCATCGATATGTCTCACAGTGCCGAGCGCTCAACACTTGAAGCGATTGATTTGTCTTCTCGTCCTATTTGTATCAGCCACGCGAACCCGACGTTTGCTCATGATGCACTTCGTAACAAATCAAACGATGTGATTAAAGCGCTCACTGCACGCGGTGGCTTAATCGGATTCAGCTTATACCCATTCCACCTACCAAACGGCAGCCAATGTACGTTGGAAGACTTCTGTCAGATGGTTGCGACCACTGCTGACATGGTTGGCGTCGAACACCTCGGTATTGGTAGTGACCTATGCTTAAACCAGCCTCAAGCTGTCCTTGAATGGATGAGAAATGGTCGTTGGTCTAAAGCGATGGACTACGGCGAAGGCTCTGCGAATAACTCTGGTTGGCCTGATGCGTTGCCTTGGTTCTGTGGTAGTTCGGGTATGGAAAATATTTATAACGGATTGATGCGTCATGGTTTTAGCGAGTCTGAAGCTGGACAAGTCTTAGGAGAAAACTGGTTTAACTTTTTGAAAGATGGCCTAGAGCCTCAAAGCCAAGGCTAAGTCGTTTTTCTCAGTAGTCAGCATCTAATGAGCAGTCTTCTAAATACGTTCATTTAGCGAGTACTGCTTTAACAAAATTCACTATTCAAAAGGAACAACGGTCTATTTCGCAACGCGGTAACCCAAACATGGATTAGCCTGCTCAACACAAAAATAATAGGGCAGGTGTTAAATACACCCTTGTAGTCATCATTTTTATGACAGCTGCAAAGAAACCTCTGGAGTCAGAGTATGTCTGATTTAACCAATAGCGTGAAATCTTCAAGCTTAAATGCGGGTCAAGCACACACAGCAAGTAATGCAACAAGCAACACAAACGAGTCTGAATCTACCTCAGACAAATTAGGGTTATCCAACCCGGCACTTTGGTACAGCGGCGGTTTTATCGCTCTGTTCGTGACACTGGCCCTATTTGATGGCGAATTGCTATCAACTCTGGTTAACACGGGCTTTGCGTGGTCGGTCAAAGTATTCGGTCCTTACTGGCAAATGCTACTTCTTCTGACTTTTCTTATTGGTCTTGGCCTGGCGGCAGGGCGAACAGGCAAGGTTATCCTAGGCGGCATCGCGAAACCTGAAATGGATGGTTTCCGTTGGATGGCGATCATCTTCTGTACGCTACTTGCGGGTGGCGGCGTATTTTGGGCTGCAGCGGAGCCGATTGCTCACTACGTTAGCCCACCACCATTGTACGGTGCACAAGAAAACGCACAGCAAGGCGCGGTGAATGCGTTATCACAATCTTTCATGCACTGGGGTTTCCTTGCATGGGCAATCGTCGGCAGCTTAACGTCTATCGTGGTTATGCACCTTCACTACGACAAAGGCTTGCCACTTAAACCGCGTATTTTGCTTTACCCAGTATTAGGCGAACGTGCACTGAAAGGTCACACCGGCGCTTTAATTGATGCATGTTGTATTGTCGCTGTAGCGGCGGGCACCATCGGTCCTATCGGCTTCTTGGGCTTGCAAGTGAGCTATGCACTGAATGCACTGTTTGATATCCCTGACGGCTTCACGACGCAGCTGATCATCATCTTATTCGCTATCGTTCTATACACATTATCGGCATTGAGCGGCCTTAACCGTGGAATGCAAATGCTAAGCCGTTACAACGTGATTCTGGCAATGGCATTGATGGTCTACATCCTGATCTTTGGCCCTACAAACTTTATCTTTAACGGCTACATTCAAGGTGTAGGCAGCATGATCGATAACTTCATCCCAATGGCGACATACCGTGGTGACGAGGGGTGGTTGAGCTGGTGGACAGTATTCTTCTGGGGTTGGTTCCTAGGTTACGGCCCAATGATGGCAATCTTTATTGCACGTATCTCTCGCGGTCGTAGTATTCGCCAACTGGTTTCAACCATCAGCTTAGTTGCACCGTTTGTTACTTGTTTCTGGTTCACGATTGTTGGTGGCTCTGGTCTTGCGTTCGAAATCGCAGATCCAGGCAGCGTAAGTAAAGCGTTTGAAGGCTTTAACTTACCAGGTGCTCTGCTAGCGGTAACTCAGCAATTACCAATGCCGATGCTTATCTCTATCTTGTTCCTGATCTTAACTACGATTTTCATCGTAACGACTGGCGACTCAATGACTTACACCATCAGTGTTGTAATCAGTGGTGAGACAGAGCCGAATGCAATCATCCGTACTTTCTGGGGCGTGATGATGGGCGTAACGGCGTTGATTCTGATTTCTCTAGGCTCTGGTGGTATTTCAGCACTGCAATCTTTCATCGTAATCACAGCGGTTCCGGTGTCCTTAATCTTACTGCCATCGCTTTGGAATGCGCCTCAAATCGCAATCAAGATGGCGAAAGAGCAAGGTTTGTAGAAAGCAGAGTTTGTAGAAAAGCAGAGTTTGTAGAAGAGCAGGATCTGTAAAGAAACTGTAGAGGTAACGCTCTCTAAAAATTAAAGAGAAGCAAGGTATCAGCCTTTGAAATAAGGCTGATACCAGATTCCGAAAGGAAGAGAAAACCCGTACTGGTGAAGATACATCGGACGGCAACTATTTAGGTCAAGAGATCTAGTCAGGACAAATAATAAGGGGCGAGTTCGCTTGCCTCGACAACATCAATAACGATTAAAACGTGAAAGCTAACCAACATACTGTCGCTATACACGCTTCAAAAGACAGCAACGATCGGTTCTGAATGGCTAGCAAAACCCTTATAACTACAAAGGTGGTGAGCAAAATGGATGCACATCGTTCTACCTACACTGAATCAGCACTACGTGACGCAACGGTCGTCATGGCACCGGAAAGACTGGGTGCTATGCACCAAACACGCATCAGCTTCGTAAGGACTCTGATTCGTAAAATGGCGCAACAGCAATGGAAAGTGACTAAACATGAGTGGCAATTAGACCCTCAAGGGTATGGTCATGCTATCTATAAGCTACAGACGCCAAACCATGTCTATCATTTGGTTGTGTTCTGCGATGAGATTGCAGACGACGAACGAAATGACCGTGTAATTGCTGAAAAGTGGGACGTAACATTTGCTTTGGTTCTTGGCGATGTGGATGTCGCTCTACTTGAGAGACTTCGTGCGAATGTACCGCTACAAGAAGCAGGCCGTAACCCTAACAATGTGCTTGTTCTAGCGCGCGCCAACAAAAGTGTGCGTGTGTTTGAACACATAGTGAGCCACTTGGCTAAAGGGGTTCAACCAACGCCAAAAGAGTTAGCGGAAGTAGGTTATATCCTGAGAACGACTGCGGTTTATGGCAATGGTAAGTTCGGTATTGCTGACTTCAAAATTTTAGAAAAGAGCGCAGATTTCAATCAGTCGTTCAGTGCTCAGATGTGTGCGGTATACATGCTGCGTGAATTTAGCCTCGACTGGGTTCATTACCTAGCAGAGCAACAAGGCGGTGAACAAGCGATTACCTTGCACAGAGGCTTACAACGCTATCTAGGTGTGGGTAATGCTACTGGTTTAGGCATGGCGCCATACCTGATTAACCACCCAAGTATTGTCGACCAATGGATGACAACCCGTGAACATGCATTAGCTGACGTGTTGGCTAATCACACGGATACGGTGTTGATCAAGCCACTACGTACATTAGTTAAAAAAGCGATTTGTCATTTAGAACAAGTCGTTACCATCAATGAACATCAGCAAGAGCTGAACAAAGCTGCTGTGGATGAGTTGAAACACGCAGAGCAATCGTTAGAAGTGTCTGTAAACCATTGCGATACATGGGCGCAGTTAGTTGAACAATCTAAGCACATGAGTATGGAAGCCCAAGAAATCCTTATCTCATGCTTGATGGAATTGTACCCAGAATTAGTGGACGCCCATCAAGAGCAAATGAATTGTAGCGAAACACTCTCGCTTCCTAGTGGCAAAAAGATCCAAGACCTATTGGTTGTGTTAGAAGAAAAGTACCGTTGGGCGATCACGACTGACTTTACGAAAGCAGAAAATAACTACTGGTTCTGGTATCGCTCTCAGGACAAAGAAGAGCCAAGGCTCGGTGTTCGAGGCGAGGAACTCGGCGAAGAGCGCGAACTGCCGTTGGATATCGGCCGTCAAGCTTACCGTCTGTACCATGCTTTATTGCAATTCGCGCCAGAGCTTTCATTGGCTGAATTCCTTGTTAAACAACCGCAGCATCGTGCCATTGCGCGCCGTGTGTGGACGTTAGGTAACAAAGCGATGGGCGACATTCAAATGAACGTGCTTCATAAAGAGTCGCTGCCGATGCATCTGTTACGTTGCAAGCTAGCTATGTTTGGTGCTACTAAGTTTGATCCTCGCTCAGATCGTTGGGTTCGCGTGACCTTCTTCCAAGGCGCACCGCTGCTTGACGAAATTCATCAGGACGAATGGGTGTTCCCAATCTTACCAAGTGAAGCGGAGATCGCTGACTCAAATAAAGTTCCTACACATATCAACGCTCAACATAGAGGTAAATCGTTATGATCGTTTCTCACAATGAACTGGTAGCGGCCGTTAATAAAGCCTTTCTGGGTATGCGTCGTACATGTGGTGAAGCCGATGTGATAGCGAACATGGTGGCAGATTTACAAATGGTTGGCTTGGATGGTGTTCGTCATTTTAACAATGCGAGCAACTTTATGGGGCTAGAAGACGATTGCCCTGTAGACATCCAAGTGACAAGCGACAACACAGTTGAAGTGGACCTGCACAAGGCGAGCTTAGCGTGTCATCTTCCTGTGGTGATGGATTACGCCATTGAAAAAATGGTCGGTAAAAAGACGCTGAAAATCGAGCTAAACAACTGCCATAACCGTTGGTTAGCGTACAGTGAGCTTGTAAAACTGGCAGCGAAAGGCATCGCATGTACCGCACGTTGGGATAATGGCTCAAATCCTAAGAGCACCTTGTATGTGCTTAACCGTGGTTGCGTTGCACCAGAACTGTTTTTATCAGATTTGCCTCTGGCATCGGACGATCATATCCACAATATGACCATCGAGCTTTCCGTCCAGGATTTCGATATCGAACGTTTGTCAGATGGCTACCAAACACACATTGAATCGGAAGCGCTTTTTAAAACTCAAGAGAAGGCGTGGAACGAGGGCATTGAAGTTGACGAAGGAGAGTGGGGCGCGTTGAAAGAAACGGCGACGGCTATCCTTGTTGAAAACAGCCAACGTTCAATTCAAGGTGCAGGTGAGCTCGAGGCTTCTTAGCTTTGTTTTATAGAGCTACAAGTTACAGAAGCTCAGTTTATAGATCTTTGGCTTATAGAAACTAAACCTATAAAGCCTGAGCTTGTTCAACCTAAAAACCTCATTTACAACAGATAAAACCAAAGAGCTTAACGTATCCTCACCTCGTTAAGCTCTTTTTATTTGTGTCCCACTTTTGTTCTTCTTCTCAATAGATCACATCTTAAACTCTCTGTTTTGACACAAGTTGTTACGCGTATAAAGCTAATTTGGCGATTTAATGAAGTACCTTCACATTCAGGTTCAACAAACGGTTTCATTTACAAGCTAGTATGCGTATCTTGCTAACTACGGTGCCAAAGGGTGCCATTTTTATTCGTACCAATGACTTTAGAATCAGATAAAAAGGAATGAAGCGTGCAAGCTAACTTTATTGATGGAACCACCCTGTACCGTCAGCACTCTTTCGAGTTGCCACTTGATTATCAAGCCAAAGATGGACAACAGATCCAAGTCTTCGCACGTGAGCTGGTTGATCTCGCTAAAGATGAGCAAGAGCTGCCGTGGTTGATCTACTTTCAAGGCGGCCCAGGTTTTCCTTCTCCACGGGTGAGTGGTCAATCGGGTTGGCTAAAGCGTGCATTACAAAACTACCGTGTTCTGCTTCTAGACCAACGTGGTACTGGCAACAGCACGGTTATCAGCCATGAAACTTTGGCGCATTTGTCTCCAGAACAACAAGTCGAATACTTAACGCATCTCAGAGCGGATAACATCGTTCGTGACGCTGAAGCGATTCGTGAACAGTTTGGTATTAAGCAATGGTCGACGATTGGTCAAAGCTTTGGTGGCTTCTGTACACTGAGCTATTTGTCACTGTTCCCACAGAGCTTGCAGCGTTGTTATGTGACGGGCGGCATTCCTTCTATTGAACGAGAAGCTGACGATGTTTATCGTGCGACTTACAAGCGTGTAGAAGACAAAAACAGAGCTTTCTTTGCTCAGTTCCCACAAGCACAAGCTATGTGTCGCGAGATCTCTGATTACCTGCTCAACAACGATGTGAGACTGCCAAACGGTCAGGTGTTCACAGTTGAACAGTTCCAGCTAATAGGTATTAATCTTGGTGGCGGCGAAGCAAACCTTCCAATGTATTTCACACTGGAGAGTGCGTTTGTTGAAGTGAACGGTAACAGACAGCTGAGCTACAGCTTCCTAAATCAAATGCAGCAAGAGCAGGGTTACTTAACTAACCCAATTTACGCAATCTTGCATGAATCGATTTACTGTCAAGGTACAGCGTCTAACTGGTCTGCACATCGTGTTCGTGAGCAGTACCCACACTTCAACTACCAATCGGGCAGTGAGTTCTGGTTTACTGGTGAAATGGTGTACCCATGGATGTTCGACCAACTTGAAACGCTGAAGCCACTGCGTGAAGCCGCGAACATGTTGGCTGAAAAGTCGGACTGGGGCACTTTGTACAACGCAGAGCAGTTGAGCAAGAATACAGTGCCAATGGCGTGTGCCGTTTACGCCGATGACATGTACGTTGAGTTGGATTACAGCCGTGAAACATTGGCGAACATTCCTAACTCGAAAGCGTGGATCACCAATGAATATGAACACAATGGCTTGCGAGTAGACGGCGAAAGGATTGTCGATAAATTGATGACGATGGTTGAAGCGTTAGAAAATCTGCCAAAGTAATCAAGCTATTTGCACTAGAAACAAGATGCGTTAGAAGCTTTCTACTTTAGAAACTATCTACGTTAGAAATACGATACGCCAGAAACAAGAAAACGCTGCACCCATGCAGCGTTTTTTTATGTCATCGAACTATTCGATTTAAGGAACTAGGAGGGGTAGCCCTTGAAGCCATTAAGGTTGGATGACGATATCTTGATTTTCAGTGGTCGATAAGCTGGCGCGGTTTTGTTCGATAAGTTGAGCCGCATAAGAGGGAGTCACAGCTTGAATTTCGCCTTTTGAACGAATCGTTAATGCTTCCCACGCATGATCACGGTATTTGCCTGTCTGTGTATATTCAATAAGTACTCTCATGATTCTTCCATCCGATGTGTAGTTAACGTGCTACTAACATTAGCGCCATTATTGTGGTTACACACCTGTTAAAAATGGAACATAAGATTAACCAAATGAGAATGCGTGTAACTTGAAAAACAGACCCAACTGCACTTATCTTCTTAACCGCGTTTATCGCAACTAACCGTATTTATCGCAACTAACAGCATTTATCGTAACCAACCTTACTTATCGTAAATAGCGTCCATAAAAAACGCTGCACAATGGCAGCGTTAAAGTTGAGATAGGTTGAAGATTGCTTAGCTGTTTTCTAAGCCAACAATCTTGCGTGCAGACATCACTGCACTATCCAAATCGGTCAATCTACCAGCACTTGCTGGACCAAGAACTGATGAATACAAAGCCAACTGCTTCTCAAATGATAAATCTAATTGGTTATATAGATTTTGGCGGATTTGAGCGTGTTGCTGAGGCTTTGCGCTCGACAGGCCTTCCAACGTATCGTAGATGAGTGTAGTTGTATCCATAACTGTCCTTAGTACATCTTTAGAAAATTTTGCATATTATGCACTTGGTATCATCTTTGTTCTGCGAGATTGATCGCATTATGTGCAGCTCTGCTTAATTGTGTAATCAGTTAGTTACAATTGTGTTGTACGGCAAAGTGTCGGAACTCGGGTTTGGGCAAAAGAAAAGGAGACACAGTGGTCTCCTTTTGGCTTGTTAGCAAAGATAAAAGTTACGTGCTGTTCGCTGTTTATTGAGCCAATCGGCTACGCACAGCTACAGCGCCTATCGTATGTTAATGTTCTTATCTCGATTTTCGTACATTTCAGGTGTGGTGTGTAATCCACCTGCATAGCCTGCTGCTTCAAGTGTTTCTCTTACCTCTCGAACATGCTCAGCCGTGACCGGTTCATTTCTGTCGCCAAGGTTTAAACGCACAAACGTGATTAACTCAGCTAAGCGTTGATCCGACAGTACATCCTCAAAACTTGCCATTGGCATGAAATTTCTGTCTTTGTCGAGATAGGTGGGTTGCAAGCCGCGCACGGTTACCGCAATGGTATTGAATGGGTCGCTGTGCATGATAATACCGTTGTTCAACAGAGTAGGGGCGATTGGATCGCGACCTTTACCATCGTCACCATGACAGGCCCCACAGGTTTGACGATACGTGGTGTAGATTTCACTGGCATACGCAGCTTCATCAAACCCTTTAGGCTGTAACTGAACGGCATCACTGGCAATGGTGTTGTTGATGTCCCCACTGAGTAGGTAATAGGACATCGACTCAATATCTTCACGCGTCATCAAGCTTAGGCTGTTTTTCACTACATCAGCCATACCCGCAAAAGCGGTGCCTTTGTCTGAATGTCCTGTGTGTAAAAAGTCTGTGAGTGTTGCTTCATCCCAACCATCGATATAGAGCTCATTGGCTGTAATATCAGGCGCGTTCCAACCGTCGATCAAGTTACCTTGGAAAATACGTTCTGGTATCAGTGCTTGGGCAATATTTCGAGGTGTATGGCACTCCGAACAGTGACCAAGTCCTGCGACCCAATATTTGCCTTGTTGCCACTTATCGACATTCTCAATTTCTCCTTTGAGTTCCTCTGGCACTTCATAATCAATAGGGTCGGTATCCATGAATACGATGTTCCAGCCAAGCAAACCTAAGCGAATATTGGATGGAAACATCATGCTGTTGTCATCATTGCGTCGCGGCACGGCGGTGATTGACTGCATGTATTCCCATAAATCCACCATGTCTTGGTCGGTGAGGTATTGATAGGAGGTGTAAGGCATTGCAGGGTACAGGTAACCATTCTTGCCTTTACCTGCGACTAACGCCGCTCGGAAATCATCGAAGTCATAAGTCCCAATACCTTCGGTAGTGTGTGGCGTTATGTTGGTTGAATACACGGTGCCGAAGGGGGTGACAAAGGGTAGGCCGCCAGCAAAGGGTTCGCCACCTTCTGCACTATGACAAGCCACACAGTCACCGGCATAAGCGAGATATTCTCCGCGCTCAACAGATGATGCTTTCAAGCTCGCGAGCCGTTGTTGCTCTACGTCACCAGCGTGTCGGATATAAGCCCCAAGCGCGAGTATCTCGTTCTCACTGAGCTGCTCATCAAACGCAGGCATTAGGTTGTTCAAACCGTAATTGATGGTGTGCTGAATCTCTTCAATACTCCCTCCGTGAAGCCAGATATCATCGGAAAGATCAGGTACGCCAATCGCTGGGTTAGCGACAGCACCATCGGCATGACAAGACGAACAGTATTGGACGAACAAGGTTTTACCGAGCTCGACTTTAATCTCCGGCACATCGGTATGACGTTGGTTGAGGGAGGCTAGATAGTAGGAGACTTTTGCCACCTCGTCTGGGCGCATGATTTCACTCCAACCCGGCATCGCTCCATTTCGCCCTTTGGCAATCGAATGGATCACAGCTTCATCACTGCCGCCGTATAACCATTCTTGGTCGATAAGATTAGGGAAGTGTTTCTGACCTTGTGCATTATCTCGGTGACAAGCGGCACAGTGAGTTTGGAACAGAATCCTACCGCTGTTCACGATCTCTGGGACAGCAGCTAATCCCTCTAACGTGGTTTCGCTGGTTTGTGCAAATTGCTCATTGAGAGTGGTGGATGGTGAACTGAGCTTATCGTCGCTTTGTTCCCAATCGACTAAGCCTTCCCATTCTCCAAGCCCGGGGTAGAGCACCAAATAACCCGCAGACAAAAGAAATGCCACTGCATAACTGATAAATAACAGCTTAGGTGGAGGCGCATCTTTCTCTTCAATACCATCAAAGGTGCCAATGGTGTGGTCGTGATCGGCCTTGTGATTGCTACGCCAGTATTTAACGACAACAGACACCATCAGAACAAAGAATATTAAGGTTAAGAGTACCGCCCATAGATTCCAGAATGTGCTCATTGTGATACCTCCTGTGACGTATCTTTACCCAGGCTTTGTAAATAGCGAATCAGAGCTTCACCTTTGGTTTTGCCTCTTACTTGCAAACGGGCATCACCAATTTCTTGATCGGTATAAGGCACACCTAAGGTACGTAACACTTCCATTTTGGCGCTAATATCATCGCCAGTCAGAGTCTGCTCAAATAGCCACGGGTAAGAGGGCATGATCGAGGTCGGTACGACTTTTCGAGGGTCAATTAAGTGAATAGCATGCCATTGGTCAGAATACTTTCTACCTAAGTTAGTGAGGTCAGGACCAGTACGTTTAGAGCCCCACAAGTTAGGAAACTCATAGATATCGTCTGCTTCTTGGTTCGGGCGACCATTACGCTTCACTTCTGGCTCTAGAGGGCGAACCATTTGTGTGTGACAAACATGGCAGCCTTCACTGATGTATATGTCTCGGCCTGCTAACTCAATCGGTGTGAGAGGCATCGCTAAGCTGCCTTTGGCAATATCATCGCCACGGACAATGCTTGGCACTACCCAGACCAATAAAGAGAAGGAGGCCACGACAACAGTGGTCAAAATTAAAATGACGATTGAATGTGTAAAGTCTTTACTCATCATTTAAGCTCCTTCATTAACAGTGTGTTTAGCATCATTTGTTACGGGCATACGAACCGTTTTGTACAAGTTGAAAGCCATTAAGAACAATCCAAGTACAAACAGCGCGCCACCAAAGAAACGCATGAATAGCCAAGGTGCTTTAAAGTCCATAGCTTCTACAAAACTGTAAATCAGTTCGCCATTTTCATTTTGAGCGAGCCACATATATCCCTCGCCGATGCCTGCGATCCAAAGTGCTATTGCATAGATGGCGACGCCAGCATGAGCAAGCCAAAAGTGCCATTTAATCAGTCGTCGTGACCATAGATCGGTTTGGCCCCATAAGCGTGGAATGAAGTAGTAAAAAACCGCTATCCCTGACATCCCAACCCATCCGAGAGCCGCGGAATGTACGTGCCCGATGATCCATTCGGTGTTGTGTGCCACCATGTTGAACCAGCGAATAGCGAGTAGCGGACCTTCGAATGTTGCCAAGCAGTAGTAAAGAATCGCTGAGAAAAAGAATAAAAGAATGTAGTCGGACTTCAGCTTTTCTTTATTTTGTAGGAGGGTCATTGCGCTATTGAACGCGCCTGCCCAAGAAGGGAGCCACAGGATCAAAGACATAACGATGCCGATGTTCTGAATCCAGATGGGAACAGAAGAATAAACCAAATGGTGCGTTCCGGCCCACGTGTAAAAGCCGACCAAGCCCCAGAAATGGATCACAGACAAACGGTACGAGTAGATAGGTCGATCCGCCGCTTTGGGTATGAAATAGTAGTTCATACCAATCACACCAGCGGTCAGCAAGAAACCGACGGCATTATGTCCCCACCACCATTGAACAATCGCATCTTGAGCGCCTGCAAACACAGAGTAGGACTTCATCGCCAACACAGGCATCGCGAGGTTGTTCACGATGAAAATCATTGCAACGACGATAATGAATGCAGCAAAGAACCAGTTAGCCACAAAGATATGGCTGACCTTTCGTTTAGCAAGGGTGCCAAAGAACAACACCGCGTACAGCACCCAAACCAACACAATCATCAAGTCGATTGGCCATTCAAGCTCCGCATACTCTTTTGAGGTAGTGTGGCCTGCGGGTAAGGAAATGACCGCAAGTAACAGGATGAATTGCCAGCCCCAAAATACCATCCATGAAAGGCTTTTGTTGAACAAGTCACAATGGCCTGTTCGCTGGGCAATGTACAAAGACGTCCCCATCAAGATATTCACGACGAAGCCGTAAATTACTCCAGAGGTATGTAGCGGACGCAGTCGACCAAATTGGAAATACTGAGAATCAAAGTTTAAGACTGGCCAATATAATTGCGCGGCGAGAATCACGCCGATGATCATACCTACAATCGCCCACACTAAGGATGCAATGATGAAGTACTTCACGACCTTAATGCTGTATTGCGTTGTCACTTGTTCCATAACAAGGCTCCTTGCCTAGAGGTTTTGAATCGCTGACTTAATTTGAATCGCTGAGCGAGCCTGCTTCGTTGCCGAGCACAGAATAGAAATAGGAAATGTCACGGATGTCTTGGTCTGAGAGCGTGTCGGCTTGTTGTTGCATGAGAATCGCTAAGCCACTGGTTCTTTCTCGAGTCTGGTAATCTTTCAATGAAGAGATGAGATAACCCACTTTTTGACCGCGAAGGTTCGGGTAGGGATCTTGTGTTGAGATGCCATCAGCGCCATGACAGGTCATACACACTTTAGCTTTTTGTTTACCTAATTCGAATTGTTCTTGATTAACTTCAGCAGAAACAGGAAACATGACCAGCGTCATTACTAGGGTAGAAAGTGTCGCCATGGGGTTAAATTTTTTTATATTCAAACTCATTCTCGATTCCCTTGATTATGAAATGAGTAAGCTTTCTAAGATCAATACACGAGATCAACTGGTGAAGTAGAAACGACTGGAACTCGTTATTAAGTCTCTTAAAGCTGCTTACGTTCGATTAAAGGTTATGCAGCAACCAGCATTTTCGCTACTGACTTACTCATATTTATTGTTAATTTTGTTGTTTCATACGTATTCATAGGGCTTATTGGTTTACTTACGCAGAGTAAAATACGAGTTTTTGTTACTAGACGGTTGAGAAGGAATACGTCAAGCGGGTAGGGAGTGCTGAACGAGAGCGGTGATGGAAGAGACAGAGAAACGGCGAAGTTATTGAAAAACAGCGAGGTGTAGGGGCATTAGGGATAAAGCGATACCAATCAATCTGAGTGGTATCGGTACAAGTTAAATGGTCAATTTATACTAGACTCAAATTAGTGACCTTTTTAAATGGAGTTTAGAATGAGAACTGTATTCTTGTTGATGCTTTGGCTTTGCTCGTTTTCGATTTTTGCAGCCTCAGAGTTAACGGTTTTCGACCACTCCGGGCAAAAGCATGGTTTTAGTAGAGAGCAACTCCTGTCACTTCCTCAAAAAGAAATTACTACCACCTTGCCTTGGGTCGAGGGTCTGACCGTTTATAGTGGTGTGACGTTACAAACGGTGCTTGAAAATATGGATCTACCGATATCATCACAAGTCACTTTCGTAGCATTGAATGACTATAAAATTGCGGTGCCCAAAGAAGATTTTGATACCTATGAACCCATCATTGCGATTAAAAAGAATGGGGAGTTTATGTCTGTGAGAGAGAAAGGCCCGTTTTGGTTGATTTACCCAATCTCTGCGAACCCTGAAACCAATACCCCTGATTTCCATGCCAAGATGATTTGGCAGATTCGTGATATTCACCTGTAGAGGCTAATTATGAAGAAGCTGTTGTCTATGGCCGCAATCAAAGTCGTTGTTTTGTCTTTGGCCGTGGTTGTTCTATCCGTCAATATCTACAGTGTCACTCGAATTAATGACATCAACAAGAGCTTTTCTAACCGCCAAAATGAGGCCACTTGGTTTGTTTTTCAACTCGTCAAAGAGTATGCAAACTTCTTGATGGTTAGCCATGCAAAGACGATTGATTATGATGAACTTTGGTTGGCATATGACATTACTTGGAGTCGTTTTGATATTCTGATCAACAGCACTGAATCGTCCAATTTTATTCGCTCAGCAAACTTTAAACCGTACTTTACCGCAGAGTTTGAAAAGTTTAAGTCGTTAGAATCCTCAATTAAGTTGGTGAATCAAGGCGCTTTGCCTAAGGAATCACTGCGGAAGAAAATTGATATTTGTTACAACACGCTGGTCGAATTTATTAACGAAAAGTTTCGACTTCAAAGCCCGGTTATTGAAGAAAACACCACAATGGTCGACAAGTTGGTGATGATGCATCAGATAAGCAGCGTATTTCTGGTGTTGCTACTGCTTGTGACAGGAGCGATTTTTTACGTCGACTTTGCAATCAAACGAAAACTTCATTCTACCGACTTCATTACTGGCTTTCGCAATCGAGTCTCGCTCATGCAGTTTGTTAAGAACAGCTATCCAACAAACGGTAATTTCGACCTTTACTTTGTAAGAATCAGAAACCTTAGTGAGATAAACCAAAAGTATGGACTTGAATATGGAGACTTGGTGGTGAGTTCAGCTGCTAAGTCCCTGACGGCAAAGGTACCGGAAAGTACTATCTCGTTTCGTAGTAGTGGCAGTCAGTTTCTATTCTTCATTCCTGAGCAATTGTACACAAGTGATGAGATACAGGAAAAATTCAATGACGTGCTTAAGGATTATATCTCTGCGGGGAATTTAGAATTGATGATTGACGCTGTAGTCAGGCATAAGAAGAACATCAGCTCTAAAGATATGATGGAGCTACTAACGACGATGCAGAGTTAATCCCCGCATCAGCGATAAGTTAGATCATTAGGTTTTGTTGACTGTACGCTCACCATTCTCCCGCTTCACTATCATGGCTTTTGCCATTCTTTATTTGCCTCCTCATTCAATGTGCAGCCAATAGAGAGCTCCTGCTCTGATGAAGATAGTTCTACTACTAGTTATAGCTATAGTGGCTTTCCGCGCTTGAATAGGAAGAGAGGCTTTGAGGTTTAGGTTTAGGTTTAAGGTTACTGCTTTTGAGTGAGTGCAACGATTCGCTCGTTAGATCTCGAACTGCTAACAGACTGCGGGTTTAAAATTGCTTGCGGGTTATGGTTTCGAACAAACTCGATGAATTCCAGATAAGTGAGTGGCTGACTGAAGAAGTAGCCTTGTATTAGGTTACAGTTGGCTTTTCTGAGGTAATGATACTGTTCTATCGACTCAACACCTTCTCCGACGACTAGCGTGTCACAAGAGTGGCCTAAGTTAACCATAGATTCGACCATCTTGCGGTCGGCCTTGTCGTCTACCATGTTATCGATAAAGCTCTTATCAATTTTGAGCTCATCCACAGGGTAGTGGAGAAGTTGGTTAAACGCTGTGTAGCCCGTACCAAAATCGTCAAGGGAGACCTTTAAACCTAAGCTTCTGAGGCTCTCGATAGTCTGCACCGTAAGCTTGGTACTTTTCACGTAACTGGTCTCGGTAATCTCTATAATAATGTTGCCAGGTGGCACTTGATAACGTTCGAGTACTTTACGGATGTTGTCGGCAAAATTACGGTTGTAGAGCTCCATCGCCGAGATATTAATTGACAGAGTGCCCTTGTATTTATGAAGTTCTGAAAGCTCTTTATAGCTTTTGATCGCGGTGCCAATGACCCACATGTCGAGCCTGGCAATAAGGTTACTCTTTTCTGCAACTGGGATAAATTCTTCTGGTCCCGCATCGATATCGAATAAGGCTGGGCAACGAATCAGGCACTCCGCGCCATCTATCTGAAGTGTCTTGGCGTTAAAAATAGGCATAAAGCGAAGTTCAAAGTTGTCACTTTCGCAGCACTCTAAGAGTCTTTTCTCTACAACGTCATGGCGTTCCAAGGTATGTAACAACTCTTCGCCATAAACAATACGACTTTCGCCATCACTATGAGACTTCGCATTAGCTAACATTTCATCGATGCATCGGTGCCAAATCTCATCGAACTTTGGCGTGTCGAGCGGTAAAACACCTGTTGCGAGTGATAATCGAAACCCATAGTAGTCAAGGAAGGTGGTGCCGGTCAGCGTATTGTTGATGTTCTCAATTTCTTCGTTTATCACTTGGTTCTTACCCATCTCCAAGATCGCGATAAACTGATTCCCTCCCAGTCTGGCTAAAGAGTAATCACTGCAACTAAAGCCCAAAGAGGCTTGTTGGTTTTGTAGTGTCTCTTTCAGTGCTTTAGCTAAGCTTATCAGTACATTATCACCAACTTTTGCCCCGTAGAGATCGTTAATTTTACGAAAATCGATGATGTCCCAACAAACCACATAGCAGTGTGGGCTCATCGAGCTTTTTAGTCGTACATCAAGGTGTCTGATGAAAGAGCGTCGGTTAGCTAGCTTGGTGAGTTGGTCGAATTCGGCTTCGAACTTCAACTCTGTTAATGAGTCTATGTACGCGTTCTTTAAACCATCAATTTCACTTTGCCCTGATGAGCGTTTGAAGTATCTAAGTTTGAGCCCGCCGATCGATATCTCTTGCAGTAAGTCTTTAAGCGGGCGCACAAGTTGGTAACGCACCACTAAATGCACGATCAACATGATCGTAAAGAGAGTGCCAAAGCCACCTAACAAGGTTTGTTTAGTGATGATGGCTTTCTCATGGTTGAACTTTTGTTCTCGAATATTTACTTGCGCGATGAGATTTCGGCTGGTCATCTGCACATTGATATTATCTTGGGTTTGCTCAATTGATTTGATAACGAATTGGGTATTTCCGATGTTGGCAGCGTCAGAGGATGGCTCGATTAAGAACTGAATATTGTCATCGTCATTGTATTTGATTAATAAGCTAGAGAGTTGTATCAGAGGTCCGTCAGCAATCAAGATGTAGCGATTTAAACTGTTACTTGCACGTTTGTCTTGAGGAAGGAGGTAAGGGTCAATTGCTGCAACATACGAGTATCTGAGCTCTCCACTGATCGAGACATAAGAGAAGCCTTCGTAGGAGAGTTCCTTCTTGCTGATTAACGAGGTGTATATATCGAAGACTCTTTCGTAAATCTTGTCAGGGATCTTTAGCCCCTCGAAAGGATCGGCTCTGAGAGTCGAAAGCGTTAATTTGAACTTAGGGTCCACGATATAAACATTGCGTTGCCCAAATTGATTGACGTGATTCTGGCTTAATACTCGGAGTACTCGTTTTTCCAATAGCGATAGAGTCGTGTAGTCGCCAGGATTTTGAATGTAGCGGAGGAACTGCAACGAAGAACCGATATCTTTAACTAGTAAGGACAAGCCGAGCTGCTCGTATTCCGCCGCGACTAAAGCGGTGTTCACATCAGATTGCACCTTGTCCAAATACATGTGCTTAGCATGATTTGATGCGAAGTTGTACATCACGATTCCTGCTATCAGGAGCACAAATGTCAGCGTTGGTAAAAGTACAAAATAGAGCTTCTTCAATACTGGCATGAGTTATCTCAAACTGTCGACAATACGATTGCGAATTTGAATGCTACTCGGTTCTAACGGCTGATAAAGGTAGCTGCGATCTAATACTTCTTTATTCGGGAAAAGCTCGGGATCGTTTTGATACTCCTGAGAAGTGAGTGCTTTTGCTTTTGAACTTGGCGTTGCAAACCATGAGTCCATTGCGTTTTGAGCGGCGATTTCGGGTTGCGATAAGAAGGAGAGAATCGTGGTTGCCTGTGGAGATCGCTCTCCGTTGTTAATTGCAGCCATACACTCTAACCATAAGGTTGTTCCTTCTAGAGGCACTGTGTAGGCCCAAGATGCCTCAGGTTCGGCATCATTAAGCACATAGCTGTCACCTGAGTATCCGTAGGCGAGGTCGATGTTGGCTAAGTGTTCGGGATGACGAATATAATCGACAACGTATTCATTACTTTCAAGGTGAGGCTTCTGTGCTTGTAGCGTTTTGTAAGCGACTCGAAGTTCTTGTTCGTTGTTGGTAAACGGCTCAAATTGATTCATCAGAAGCGCAGCACTCACCAAATCCGTAGGCTCATAATACATGCTGATTCGGCCGCTGGTTTTGGTTTCAGGGTCTAGAAGAGCGCCCCAAGACTTGGGAGTCTCAACTTTTCCGCTTCGGTATAAGATGCCGGATGTCCCCCAAGCGTAGGGGATTCCATATTCGCCACACCCATCCACCCATCTTGAGTCAAAGTTGCTTGAAAGGGATTGCTGCAAGTCGCTCAGGTTGTGGAATAAGTTCTGTTTAGCCAGCGCTTTCAGTTTCATACTTTCAATGACAACCAATTCAAACGCACCTCGTCGTTCACTCAATAGCACTTCATCACGAATGGACTCGTCAGAAAAATATTGCTGCTTTAGCGAGATGCCGTAGGTATCACTCAACTGGGTAACGACGCTGTCAGATAAAAATTCATCCCAATTGTAGAGATAAATATCATGCTGCTGGCCAAATACAGGGCTAGCCAAAAAGGATGTTGACGCAAGTATTGATACGCAAAACGCTTTCACTGACGGATTCCCTTTCGTACGTGATAACTAAATCGTAGCCCAAAATTTGCAACATGATTCAAATTTAGGCACTTAATTTAACTTCAACTTCATGCATTTCATGCAAATAGCAACTTGCTACTCCTACTTGATACCGAACCTTTATCGTGTGAGGCAAGGATGACTCCGTCGTATCGTATTCAACACAAGTACGTATTCCAGTTTATTGTCCGTGAATGGATTATTTAAATTAATATTCATCATAATATCCATTCTTACAAGTTATTATGCAAATATTAAGCATTAAATAATGATGCGGTGATTACCTTTTTCGGGTTTTCGCTCGTATTAATCGTCGTTATTCCTTTGTTTTGCCATCGCGATTTACTCTTATGTTCAATGTTCTTTTATCCCTAAAAACACTTCTATAACGTTTTGTTTATCATTTGTTTCGTTTCTCAATAAGTATCGATAAAGTTGTTGCTAAAGACTTGTAGCACAAGGTGATTGTGCTTATTGTGGGCAGCAATATCTAGGTTATGTCCCAACGAGCCATGATTGCCGGTTTGGGAAATGTTGTGCATTTAGGAGCCATTGTGGATTTAGAGATATATCAAGTAGATTCGTTTACAACTCAAGCGTTTAAAGGGAACCCTGCCGGGGTCTGTATCTCCAAAGAGCCGTTGGATGAGTCGTTAATGTTTTCAATCGCTGAAGAGATGGCGGTATCTGAAACGGCTTTTCTCGCGCTTAACACTATGACGCTTAAATGGTTCACTCCCGAAGTCGAAGTGAAGCTGTGTGGACATGGCACACTGGCAACGGTTCATGTGATGAAAGAACAAGGACTGCTTGAGACAGGTGATAAGGTCGTGTTTAACACCTTATCTGGGGAATTATCTGCCGCCGTTTGTGAATCGTCTATCGAGCTTGATTTTCCTAGCTCCGAACTGTCATTAGATTCTGAACCCAACCTCACGCTACTTGAACATCTAGGTTTAGATCCGCATCAAGTAGTTTCATTCAGAGAATTTGACTCTAAGCAGTTAATCGAAGTTTCCAACGAACAAGTGTTATTGGAGCTTTCACCAAACTTTGATGCGTTAAAAGGTATTCAAGGGCGAGGTGTAGTGGTGACAGCATTGGCAGCAAATACGGAACTTGATTTTGTTTCTCGCTACTTTGCACCTTGGGTTGGGGTTAATGAAGATCCTGTGACTGGCTCGGCACATTGCGCATTGACGCAACACTGGGCAGAAAAGCTCAACAAAAGCAGTTTCAGTGCTTATCAGGCGTCTCGTCGTGGTGGCTATATGTCGACTGAATTATTGGCTAATGGGCGAATAAAGTTAATCGGCTCTGCGACCACTGTGATTAGTGGTGTGTTGAAGCTTTAGATTTTTATAGAAGCTTTAGAGCGCTGTTTGCTCTGTTTTGTTGTAACCGCCTAGTATGTTTTATTCGATTATTCACCGTGAAAGAAGCGGCTAGGGCGGAATGTTATTATTGAAGGAATCACCGTGTCTGCCTTTTATCTTTCCCAAGTATTAGTCGCGATAGCCATTTGTTTTGATCTTCTGTCATTCCAATTCAAGGAAAGGAAGAAAATCGTCACTTGTCTGTTCTTTGCTGGCGTTCTTATTTCGAGTCACTTTATCCTACTTGAACAATGGACAGCGGCGAGCTTAATGACGATTGCCACGATTCGCTATTTGACGAGCGCATTTTCTACCTCGTCTAAGTTTAAATATTTGTTCTGCTCGATGTCGGTGGTCGCAACCGCAGTGACTTACTCGGGGCTAACCAGCATATTGAGTTGCTTTGCCTCCGTATTTCAAACCTTTGCAGCCTTCAATAAAGATGACCGTCGATTAAGAGAATTGATGATCATCGGAACCAGCTTTTGGTTGATTCACAATTACTTAGTTGGCTCGCCAACAGCGGTTGTTATGGAGGCGCTGTTTATCTGCAGTAACTTGGTGGGCTATTACCGTTTTTACTTCAAAAAGAGTGCCGCTGCTTAGGTTTACAGTGCAGTTAAGGCCCAAGTTGTTAATCAATTCAATGCTAGCTAGGAGAGCTTGATGCCAAACATTTACAATGATGTTCCTTCATCAATACCTAATGAGATATTCAATGACCTGATTGCCAACGACAACATTCGAATCGAGAGAATACTCTCATATGGTCACAGTTCTCCTGAAGAGGGTTGGTACGATCAAGATGAGCATGAGTGGGTGATGGTGATCGATGGGCAAGGGGTGATTGAGTTTGAAGATGGTCGCATTGTTACCTTGTCTAAAGGGGATTATCTCAATATTTCCGCAGGTGAAAA
The DNA here is from genome assembly GCF_041468865.1 of Vibrio sp. 10N.286.52.C3. NCBI lineage: Bacteria > Pseudomonadati > Pseudomonadota > Gammaproteobacteria > Vibrionales > Vibrionaceae > Vibrio > Vibrio sp. 10N.286.52.C3. The sequence goes on from NZ_JBFRJM010000067.1 coordinate 58,923, forward strand.
ACACAAGGTGCTGAGGACGGATAAAGATGCGGTGACGATCTGGCTCGCTGTGTTTTATCGTTGATATCTTGCTCTAAAGCTGAGGCTGTTAGGTTATAAAGCTTGCTGATTCAGCTGTTTATTTTCACCTCAGAAAGGACTTAAGACAAAAAGGAGTATGTTGTGATTAGAATTCGAAACTATCAAGCGAATGATGACAAAGCACTGTGGGAGATCTTCTTTCATACGGTACGTAACGTGAATGTTCGAGATTATTCTCAACAGCAAGTCGAAGCTTGGGCACCCAGTAGCTTTGACTTTGCGTTATGGCAAAAGCGTATGAATGGGTTACAACCCTTTGTGGCTGAACTCGATGGTTGCGTAGTTGGCTATACTGACCTGCAACCAAGTGGCTTGATTGATCACTTTTTCTGTCACCACGAATATCAAGGGGAGGGGGTAGGGAAAGCGTTGATGGAACATGTTTTCACTGTGGGTCGAGTTCGTGGTATATCGAGATATTTCTCTGAAGTAAGTATTACCGCAAGGCCTTTCTATGAGCATCTTGGTTTTAAGGTGGTGAATGAACAGGAAGTCGAAATGCGTGGTGTAAAGCTGACCAATTACGTGATGGAAAAGGTAGTTGAAGATAGAAAAGTCAGTTGAATAGGCGGGCTAGTGTTCGTAGGGATACAGAAACCGAGTTTGAAATATTAATGAACCTTTTTAAGGATAACTTTTCCTGATCTATTGATATTGTCGATGAGTTCAAATTGTGTGCAAGATAATTTGTCTAATCTAAACATTGAATGAATACAAGGAGTGTTGTTCATGAGTCATGTGAGTAGATCTAAACTATATACATTGGTGTCGATGTTGTCCTTCGCTGTTGGCGTTCTTGCCTTAGATGCTGGGGTGTCGGGGTTATTTCCTCTCTTTGTTGTCGTCATCTCATTCTTTTCATTTGTCATCAACTCGTTTCTTTGTTTGTTCGGAGGTAAACGCGAAGATGGCTTTGATGCCTATCAAAAAGCAAATCAGACTCGGTCGCGAGCACTGGTCAAAGGCTTAGAAGACTCGAACAAATAAACCTATGCCTTCAGACGAACGGTAATCTCATTTTTGACACAGTTTTCACCTGCTTTTTGTTCTCTTATTCAAGAAAAATCATCTCTTTAGAGATAATATTCACTTCAACTAATATCAGTGAAGGAAGTAAAGTGGGTATTGAAGCTTTAGCGTTTGTGATGGACGCATTAATCACCGCATGTTGTATGTACATCGCCTCTAAAATGTCTTTCGTGGTCGCAGATTTTAAATCCCTTCTTACTATTGCTGTTATCGTTGCTCTGGTGTCATTGATTCCAACAGTAGGTTGGGTGTTAGGGTTGATTCTGTTTGTGTACCTACTCGGGAAAGCGACGCACTCTAGTATTGGTGACTGCATCTGGGTAGTGGTCTTCACGAAGGTGGTATCGATGGCGGCCTTTCTGATATTCGGGCGCTTGTTTATGTAATCCGGGTTCTTGCTTATATAAAGGCAGGTTCGGCTAGTTTGATACCGATCTTAACTTGGTATTTAAACGTCAAAAGGGTGTGAGCCTGTCACACCCTCTAAGAACCTTTGATTTGTGTTCATCTTTATTATTTAGGCAGTAATACAGCATCAATCACATGGATAACACCATTACTTGCTTCAACATCTGCCATCACGACCTGCGCTTTGTTGACCATCACGTTGCCGTGATCAATTCCTACCATTACCGCTTCGCCTTGCACTGTTACGGCACTATCAACTTTCATCACTTCAGACGCCATTATTTTCCCTGGCACCACATGATAGGTCAGTACTGCAATCAGCTTGTCTTTGTTTTCTGGCTTCAACAGCATATCAACCGTTCCTTCTGGTAGCGCAGCGAACGCTTCATCCGTTGGCGCAAACACTGTGAAGGGACCGTCACCTTTCAATGTTTCAACTAAGCCTGCCGCTTTTACCGCTGCTACCAAGGTGTTGAAAGAGCCGTTTTCAGCCGCCACGTCAACGATGTCTTTCTTCATTCCGTGGTGATCAGCGTGAGCAAAAGCCGTAAAAAGAAGCGTCGCAACTAGCACTGACATGGTTTTGATTAATTTATTAAACATATTGTCTTCCTTTGAGTTTTGTCCGTTATTTTCGAGAGGTATTACGAAAGCCCAATCGTGATAGATCAATTTGTTGTGTCTTTGAGTGAATGGTTAGCGATATCGACAGCGTCAAGCGAATAAACTTATATTGTTAAATGCTTGTTACAATTCCATTTTGATGCTTATAGTTATTTGATGCTTATAGTTATTTGATGCTTATAGTTATTTGGTGATTATTCAAGTAATGGATGTGAATATGAGGTTTGTTTTACCAGTAGTCTTTTCTGCATTGGCTTCAATGCCTGCATACAGTGGCCTTGCTCCAAGTGAAGGCTTCAGCGGTAACTTCAGTGTATTGGCCGGTTTCTACTCTGACAGTAGTAATTTGAGTACTGAACAAGATTCGAATCAAGCCACCAACACCCAGGAAGGGGAGAGTGAAAACCAAGGGCTACTCGGCTTTTTGGGTACTGTTCAATATACTTTTGGCGAATCGCTGACTAACCAAGTGTATGCGGGTACGACACGAGAGGATATTGCAACAGGTACCATTGCGTTTGAGATCGGTTATCGATATCAACTTTCTGGTGGCACCATATTGGATTTTTCTGTTATTCCTACGCTTATCTCGGGTAAGGCTTGGACGGATCCGTATGCTGTTGGCGTTAATCGAAATGAAACGGATGTGAAAGGTAATGTAGGACGACTGCAGCTCACTAATATCGGTGGAACTGGTTTTCGAACGGATCTCGCATTTGGGCAATCAGATGTTGATGAAGAGCTATCTGGTAGCCAAGGCTTATCTCCGGAAGATACTGTGCTGCTGGATAGGGAAAGAACCTATGTGTACGCCAAAGCAGGATACCGCTTTATCTTACCAAACCACGCAGGTCTATTTGTTCCTTCAATGGTGTATTTCCACTCAGACGCAGAAGGAGGAGCACTCAGCTTCGATAGTTATGGTATTGAATTAAACTACGCGAAGAGAATCGGTCGTCATGGTTTTGTTGTCACCCTAGATGCAAGTGATCGAGAATATGATGAGTCGAATCCAATTTACGGGCAAGTACGTGAAGAGAATGAATTCGGTGCATTCTTAGCTTATGAGTTTGGTGGTTTGATGGGCTATAAAGATTGGGCGTTCATTACTTTACTGGGTTTAAGAAGCATAGATTCTAATATCGATTTCTATAACTCCGAGCAAGTATTAGCGAGTGTGGGTGTGGATTATAAATTCTGATATTCACACTATTTTAAAAATACTCATCAAAGCAGAAGTTTAAGTTCAGTCTTACTATTTGTTTAATTATTTCGGGCACTTACACCTTTAAAGGTTGTAGGTTCCCGTTGCTATCCGTAATATGAAAATTAGCTTATGGATAGAAATAATAGGATAAGGAAGCGCTTTGGAAATACAAATTAGACATTTAGAAGCAACGGATAGCCAAGATATTTTCGATATTTATCGCCGCCCTTCAGTTTCAGAAAACACCTCACAAAAGCCTTATCTTAGTTCTGAACAAGTGGAGCGACTGTTTGGTCATTCAGACCATTTTACTCTGGTTGCGGAAGTCTCCGGCAAAGTAGTGGGTCACATTACTTTATTCATGACCACCAAGGTAAGAGACAGGCACTGCGCTGGTCTTGGTATTGCTATTCACCCGGATATGCATGGTAAAGGGGTCGGTAAGGCGTTAATGCAAGAAGCGATCAATCAGGCGGATAACTGGCTTAATCTCGTGCGTCTTGAGTTAGAGGTTCATGCCGATAACCACGCCGCTATTGCTTTGTATGAACGTGTAGGCTTTCAGTTAGAAGGCACAAAAAGACTCAGTACGTTCAAAGCGGGTAAGTACATCGATATGTTGCTTATGTCGAGAATACGACCAGATTACCGTTGAGATCGAACCAAACAGGTTCCTGCTTTAGAAATCGGTTAATGAGCAATTGATTAGTGAAATTCCCATTAAACTCTGTATAGTAGCAACCGTTTGCTTCGTATAACCCCAATGATATGGTTTGGGGGTCTCTACCAGCTCCCGCAAAGTGCTGATTACGAAGGGTTTAGATCACAATTGTGTTCTTACTCTTTGTAATGGCGTTCAAGAAAACCTCCTGTCTATTATTCAGAGTAAGTGCACACCTAAAATCCATAGTAGGTGAAATATGAACGCATTTATTCAAGGGCTCCCAAAAGTAGAGTTGCATTTACACATTGAAGGTTCGCTCGAACCTGAGTTACTTTTCCAGCTTGCTCAACGCAATGGCATTGAGCTGCCTTATTCATCCCCAGAGCAACTAAGACGCGCATACGAATTTGATGATTTACAGTCATTTCTGGATATCTATTATCAAGGTGCTGATGCACTGCGCACAGAACAGGATTTCTACGACTTAACATGGGCTTATCTAGAACGCTGTAAAGCCGACAATGTTATCCATACTGAGATTTTCTTTGATCCTCAGACACATACCGATCGTAGCATTGCATTCGATACCGCTATTAACGGCATTCATCGTGCGCTTGAACAGGGTCATAAAGAGTTGGGCATTACCTCTCAAATCATCGCATGTTTTCTGCGCCATTTATCTGAAGAGAGCGCCATTCAAACGTTCGCAGAGGTATTGAAGCATCAAGATAAGATCGTCGGGGTTGGACTGGACTCTTCTGAATTAGGACACCCACCAGAGAAGTTCAAGCGTGTATTCCAACAAGCAAAACAAGCGGGCTTCTTGACGGTGGCGCATGCAGGAGAAGAAGGGCCGGCTCAAAACATTGTCGATGCGATTGAAATGCTCAGCGTGAGTCGAGTGGATCATGGTGTCCAGTGCATGACAGACGAAGCTCTAATCGAAGAGCTGATTGAAACCAAAATGCCACTGACGGTGTGCCCACTGTCGAATATTAAATTGCGTGTATTCGATGTGATGGAAGACCACAACATTGTCGAACTGCTCAGAAAGGGTGTGGCTGTAACGATTAACTCGGATGACCCTGCTTATTTTGGTGGTTACATGTCGGATAACTTTAATGCGGTGAGCAAAGCTCATGAGATGACGCATCAGGAGTTAGCGCTGTTTAGTTTGAATGCGATAGACGCGAGCTTTATTGAAGCGCCATTGAAGCAGCAATATCGAGAGCTTGTTCAAGGTTACTTAGCTAAAGCTGATTTTGACCAGAATTTCTAGCCGCTGTGCCCATTTACTAGCAGCTGAGTATAAAGCGCTAGGATGGCCAACTAAAGTGGATGGTAAAGTGTTATCGACTGAGTCTGCTTAATCTCTATAAGCCTAAATCATCTAGATGAAGACAAAAAAGAAGCTGGCAGTTTGCCAGCTTCTTTCATTCTTAAATTAAGCTCATTGAGCTACTTGTTCACGTAGTCTTTGAATTTCTGCTTGGTTTCAGCATCCGCTTTTTCGTACCAGAAATAGAGCATCTCTTCAGCTGTATTTGCTGCATTTCCGTCAATCTTTGTTGGAAGCGTTACCGGTTGTGCGACAGCAGCTGCTACGCCCGCGCTAGAACCTACTGTAAGTGCAGCGATGCCGCCTTTCTGGTTGTACTCCTTCGCTTCTTGCGGGTACTTACGACCAATCTGCATGCCATCTTTGATAAGTTTGTCTTGCTTAACACTGATTGCATTTTGGTTTTCATCAACCAGTTTCCAATCTAAGTTTTGAAGGCCTTTTTTCGCTTCGTTGGTGTTACGGAACTTAGGCATGTCAAACGTCAATGCTGTGTCTGTCGCATCAAAAGTAGCAATAATGGTATCGCTATCGACAAACTCTCGGTCGTTACCTTGGCTGAAAGCCAGTTGATATTTGAAAACGATTTGGTTTACGCCATCTGGAACGGTGATCGTTTTGCTCGAAGAGAAGAAACCACCGTCGAGATCAGGTTTAGCCTCATTAACAGCTAAGACTTCGACTAAAGCATCTGCGCTAGAAGGAACTTCAATTGTTACGTCAGCTAACACTTGTGGCGCTGCGATAATTGTCGAAAGCAGCGCAATGGATTGTAATGTTTTCATAGTCATACAGTTATTTAGGTGAGTAGTTCTACACTCGCATGCATAAAGAAGTATTTCAAGTTGCCTTGTCTCGATTTGGAAAAATTCACCGAAACTTAACCAAAGCCTAGTTTTTGAACGTGTCGATTGTATGGTTTCTGTGCGAGTGAGGGCGTGATCTTGAACTTTCCTCTGTCACGTCATCATCGACGTCCAGTGAGGCTTGAGGAGAAGGTAAAGAGATATAAATAGGAATAATTGCCGCCACCCAAATGGCATAGATGGTAATGATTCGGTTGAAGGCGACAAACCAGGTTTCGCTGCCGCTACCAGATAAGTAGTAACCCAATAAGGTAAGTAAGGTGCAGCCAATAGCCCACATCACGGCTGATAGTGGATCTTTCGTTGTGGCTGCGAGCAAGACTATCGTTATTTAGGGCACGGCCATGGCAATGCCCAAAGGAACATGACAGTCGACCACAAAAATGATTGTGGCACCGAGTGCTAAGAATAAATGTGGCCAGTGCTAGGTAAATTTACATTCCATATCATATGACACCTTCTTTTACCCCGTTTTTCGTTGCTGATGGAGTTTGTGTATTAATCGTGTTGCTTGATGGCTGTTGACTATCAAGCGATTGATGAGTTGCTGAAGTAATTCAGCCTCGGGCATGATGTGCTTCTCCGTTACCTTCTCAGCTTCGGTTGCGAGCTCGAATACTTCACTCATTTCATACCTTGATGCAATCGCTTTAACCGCCTTTAATGTTCTGGATAGATCATCTTGCTTGGCATCCGAAAATAGCTCTATCAACTCATCGATTTCGTTTTCTAGCTCATCAACGAGAGAAGTTAAGCATTTGAGTTTCTCGTCTGTTTTAAGCTCATCGTTAGTTAAAAATTGGCTACGCGACAGTTCTTCCTCTGTGAGTGGCAATTTGTTCTTAGGGTGACGCGTTAACATCGTGATGTTACTTTTTTCCTTGTTTGGAAGATTGTGTGTGTTAACGGAGTGATGGCGGTTGACCTCAAACTGTTGGTGAAACTCGTTGATGGCGTTTTGTAAGCTGTTTTTCTGTAACGGTTTGGTGAGTACAAAGTCTGCGCCTGATTCGATGAATTCATCGTGGGCCTCTTTGAATACATCGGCGGTACATGCAAAAACAACCGTAGTCAGCTTGAGTTCGCCACGGATTTTTTGAATCGCTTCAATACCGCTCATGTTGGGCATATGGTTGTCCATTATGATCAGGTCATATTGGTTTGACGCCAACTTATCTAAGGCCTGTAAACCGTCGTAGGCATTCTCAACCGTTAAGTTTATCGACTCACAGAACTTCCTAATCACCATTGCGTTGATCTTGTTATCTTCGACTAACAATACTGAGAAGTCATCGAGAGTCTCATTGGTTTTGGTTGGCGTTTGGTCGATGACTTGTTCTTCAAGCTCATGCATTTCTAACGGCAAAGAGATCTTAAATTGAGTGCCCAAACCAAGCTGGCTGGAAACCTTAATTGTTCCGCCCATCAGCTCGACTAACTGCTGAACAATGGAAAGCCCTAACCCTGTGCCACCAAACTTACGGGTTGTTGAAAGCTCAGCTTGTTCAAAGGCGGTAAATATATGGTCGATCTTGTCTTCTGCTATACCAATACCCGTATCCGTCACTAAAATATTCACGCTTGGTGGAGTAGTAGGGGCTATCAAGAATTCTACTTCGACCTTTCCTGACTCAGTAAATTTGACTGCATTGCCTGCTAAGTTAAATAAGATCTGACGTGTACGTGCAGAGTCACCAATCAACTGAATATTGGTAGGAATGTTATCTTTAATGATAAAAGCGAGGCCTTTGTCTTCTGCAAGAGGTGTCAATGTTTTATCAAGGTGTGTCACGACGTCGGTGACAGAGAACGGGTTGTATTCCAACTCCATCTTGCCTTGCTCCACCTTAGAAAAATCAAGAATGTCATTCAATATGGTGACGAGATGCTGACCAGAGTCAATGATGATTTGGGCGTGTTTACGAGTATTCTCGCTGTGTGAATCCTCCTTGATTATCTGAGCGATGCCTAATACGCCATTCATTGGGGTGCGTAACTCGTGGCTCATGGTAGCGAGAAAGAGAGATTTTGCTTCGCTGGCTTTTTCTGCTTTGTCTGCGGCTTCTTGATAGGAGAGGTTGTTTCTTTTGAGTTCGAAGACTCGAAAAATAAACATGGTGAATGAGAACGCTAAAGTCAGCAACGCCAAAACGATAATAAGCTTAACGATGATACTTTTAAGTTGGTCTTGCAGATCGGTAAACTCATGCTCAATATGTTCAATATACTCCATGCTGTGTGCTGAAAGTACTTGAGATAACAGCTGACTTTGTTGTTGGTTGAGTTCGGTAAACGTTTTATAAAGGTTCGCCAGCTCGGAGTTAACACCTGAATGGTTAATTTCGATTCCCCCAACCAACACACTCGCAAGAAGCGCGCTTTGAATGTCGATATTTGCGTTGTTTATCTCAGCATCAGTTGAGTTGCTCTCTGTGAGTTGTAGAGTCAAAGATTGCAAAATAAACTGACGAGCCACACTAAGTCCTACTAGGTTGTCTAGCGTATCTAAGTTCGACATTGAAGCATCGTAAAAGCGATCCAATAATTGCGCTGTCGGTAAGTGTTTAAAGAACGTAGAGTGAATATTCTCGCTTTGATAACTTTCTCTGAGTAGTTGCAACTCTCTTTCTAAAGCAACCAAATCTGCAGACATTTGATAAGGGTTGGAAATACCCGCAAGCGCTGCATTGGTGATATGATCACGCATTTCTAATACTTCATGGCCTAACTGCCGAATAGGCACTCCATATTCGGTGACCTTTTCATGCTCGGAGTAGGTCAGCATAATAAAGCTAATTAAGCCGATGAAAAGCGATACAAACAGTAGAAATATGAGTCTGATCTTATTCATTTTCAAACTCCATTAACATTTGAGGACGGTTACCGGTTAGGGATTCGAGGAAGACTTTAATATCGTTTATGGTCTGTTTTTCAAACGTTTTACCGAGTTGGCTTTCACCCATTATTTTGATCGCTTCTTCGAGTGTGGCTGTTTGCCCGTCATGAAAATAGGGTGCAGTGATCGCCACGTTTCTTAAGCTCGCAACACGAAATAAATCCTTATCTTGTGGTTTAGCGGTAAACATAAAACGACCTTGGTCTTCACTTCGCTCGGCTCCTGTTTTCGATAACCCAAAGTAACCAAATCGCATCACCATGCCTCCACCAATGTTGGTACCTTGGTGGCAACGAATACAGCCTTCTTCTTGAAAAGTTTCCCAACCTCGTTTGGCGGTTTCAGACAGTGCTGCGTTGTCACCTTGTAAATACAGGTCGAAAGGGGCATTGGGTGTGGTCAAACCCTGCATAAATTCAATAAGAGCAGCCTTAATTGAAGCTTCGTCAATGGGCGTTGATTGTTCTTGGAATAAGTCGATGTAAGTTTTCGATTGAGACACATAATCCGTAATATGTTGCCAGTTTGAATCCATTTCATCGACGTTGTGCACTGGGCCATCAATTTGATCGCCGAGGTTGTTTACTCGACCATCCCAGAAGAACCGATAGTTAAAGACTGCGTTAAAAACGGTGAGTGAATTTCTCATCCCTGCGCCGTTTACGCCAATCGAAACTGGAATTACCTCTGCGCCGTTGGTTTGCAGGCTATGACAACTTTCACAGCTCACACTGCGGTTAGAAGAAAGGTTCGGGTCTTTAAATAGCACCCAACCAATTTTGGCCAGCTCATGATTTATCTCGGGTGAGTTTGGAATCGGAGATATGGGTTGGCTTGAAGCGACGGTTTTATGTGCGTGCTTTTCTTCGGAATGGGCGGAGTGCCCTGAAGAGTGAGAGTCATCATGATTGCTTTCATGGGCGTGATTTTTTTTGTGTTCGAACGAGGTGTGCATTTTTGAAGAGGCCGCGTCATAAACTAGCAAAGCGACTGAAACGACAATGACAATGATGCTTATTCCTGCTAAATATGGCGTTTTCATAACATTAGTCCATCTAGTTTGACAATTATGGCAACTCAGAATCCTTCTGATATCACCTTCATTTTACTTTCCAATGATAGGTGTTATTTATAAAGCTAGTTGCGCATATGTGATGTTGCAAGACAAGTGGTAGGAAATTAAATCGCTTAGGCGGTTATCTAGCGGGGATTGATAGGGAGGTCTAGTCAGAATTGAATGAAGCTCTTTCAAATGAAATCAAGCCGAATGGCGTTAAACGAAGAAAGCCGTGGTAACTCAAGTGAGTTATCACGGCTTTCGTACTCGATTATGTACTTACTATAAATCTTAGTTAAATACACATCTATACAGTTTGCATCGCCTAGATAGGCTTATTTAGCTTGCGCTGCTGCCGCTTCTAGTTGCTTAAGTTTACCTTGAAGCATGTATGCATTCTGGTTGAAGTTACCTGGGTTCAGTACTTGGCTATTCTGCATAGGGTAATCTGGTAGCGTCGTCATAAACTCTTGAACCTGATTTCCTACTGGAACGAATAACCACATGTTGTCTGCCATCCAGCGTAGGTACATACCAGACTCGTGCGGTGCTTTCTCGAATGGGTCAGCACGTAGGTGAACAACTTGAGGCCAGTTTGGTTGGAAACGAACTGCATCCACAATGTTACCATCCATCACAGCAAACGAAATCTTGAAGTCATTCCAACGTACTGCGTTTAGCTCAGCGTTAGCAGAGAAGTAAAGCATGCTGTCACGAGGGCCTTTCTCTTCTTTACCTTGGAAGTAAGGCAGGAAGTTGTAACCATCTAGGTGTACGCGCCAGTTTTTACCGTTGTAAGTTGCACCTTTGTCAGATGCTAGCTTCTCAACCACTTTATCATCACCAGCGGCTGCTAGTAGAGTAGGAATCCAGTCTTGGTGGCCCATGATATCGTTGATTTTAGTTCCAGGTTTGATAGTCCCAGGCCAGCGAACTAGCTGAGGCACACGCATACCACCTTCGTAAGTTGTACCTTTCTCACCGTGGAAGTAAGTTGCGCCGCCATCAGGCCAAGAAACCGTTTCAGCACCGTTATCGGTAGAGTAAATTACGATAGTGTTGTCAGCGATTTTTAGTTCATCCAGCTTGTCTAGAAGCACACCAACATGGTCATCATGCTCTAACATACCATCAGCATAAATACTGATACCTGACTTACCTTGGTATTTCTCTTGTAGGCGAGTCCACACGTGCATACGAGTGGTGTTGTGCCAGATGAAGAATGGTTTGTCAGCTTTTACCGCTTTTTCCATGAATGCTAGAGATTCTTCTAGGAACTCTTCATCCGCATGCTCCATACGCTTACGCGTCATTGGGCCAGTATCTTCAATCTTACCGTCAGCAGTAGACTTGATTACACCACGAGGGCCGTAGTTCTTACGGAACTCTGGGTCTTTAGGGTAGTAATATGTTTCAGGCTCTTCTTCTGCATTTAAATGGTATAGGTTACCGAAGAACTGGTCAAAGCCGTGGTTCGTTGGAAGGTGTTTGTCTTGGTCACCCATGTGGTTCTTACCGAACTGAGCTGTCATGTAGCCTTGTTCTTTAAGAAGGTCTGCGATCGTTGGAGCCCAATCAGGGATACCGTGGTCCGAACCTGGCATGCCGATAGTCAATAGACCAGTACGGAAAGGTTCTTGACCGGTTAGGAATGCAGCACGACCAGCAGTACACGATTGTTGACCGTAGTGGTCAGTAAATAGTGCGCCTTCATTCGCAATACGGTCAATGTTTGGCGTTTCGTAACCCATCATACCGTTGTTGTATGCACTGATGTTGAAAACACCAATGTCATCACCCCAGATAGCAAGAATATTCGGTTTTTCCGCTGCTGTTGCCGCTGAAGAAGCTGCTAATAAGCCAACACCTAATGCTAGTTTATTAATTTTAGTACCCATAAGGACTCCGATTCACTTTTAAGATTAATGCGTTAGAACAACGCATCGATGAGCAAATGTTATTCTCAAAATTCCGTTACGTCCTTTTATAGTGCTTATAACCAATCGTTATGATGCTTAGGTAACCTATTGATTAATATCAGCTCCAGTGGGTACGTAGAATAAAGCCTTAGTTTGTATGTGTGATCCTTATCATGTTTGTTGGCGTAAACCTTATCGATGATTTCTGTATCCGTATCTCAATAAAAATGACAAAAAGATTAATAGCTTAGGGTATCTCGCGCATGTGTAAAAAATGGACTATACGTTGTAGGGCAGGATGCAAATAACTTACGAAGAGGTTTCTATGACAGCGAAATATGGCGCTAAACGTCGATTAGCGATTTTGGGTACAGCGATGATGGCCGCGTCCAGCGCCACTTTTGCGGCTGAAAAGCCAAATATATTGGTTATTTGGGGGGACGATATTGGTCAATCCAATGTGAGTGCATACACCTTCGGTCTCATGGGTTACAAAACCCCGAATATTGATAGCATCGCGAAAGAAGGGATGATGTTTACGGACTATTACGCAGAGCAATCTTGTACTGCGGGTCGCTCTACCTTTATCACGGGACAAAGTGTATTACGAACGGGTTTGAGTAAAGTAGGTTTGCCGGGCGCAGACATTGGCTTACAAGCAGAAGACGCGACAATCGCAGAAATGCTGAAACCTATGGGTTACATGACAGGTCAATTTGGTAAAAACCACCTTGGCGATAAAGATGAATTCCTTCCAACAGCACACGGGTTTGACGAATTTTTTGGCAACCTTTACCACCTAAATGCTGAAGAAGAACCAGAGAATGAAGATTACCCAACCGATCCTGAGTTTCGTAAGAAATTTGGCCCTCGTGGTGTCATTAAGTCATTCGCTGATGGCAAGATTGAAGATACCGGTCCACTGACGCGTAAGCGTATGGAAACGGTTGATGAAGAAACACTAGACGCGGCACTTGATTTTATGGATCGCGCAGTGAAAGCGGACAAACCATTCTTCGTGTGGTGGAACGCGACACGTATGCACTTTAGAACGCACGTGAAAGCCGACAGTAAAGGCGTAACCGGTGTCGGTAACTACGCTGATGGTATGGTTGAGCACGATCGACACGTTGGGCAACTATTGAAGCAAGTGGATGAGTTGGGTATCAAAGACAACACGATTGTTTTCTACTCAACGGATAACGGCCCTCACATGAACTCTTGGCCTGATGCGGGTACAACCCCGTTCCGTGGTGAGAAAAACACCAACTGGGAAGGCGCATACCGTGTACCAGCAATGGTTCGTTGGCCTGGTAAGATTGAACCAGGAACCGTATCTAACGAAATCATGCACCATATGGACTGGATGCCAACCTTCGTTGCCGCCGCTGGTGATGACCAAATCAAAGAGAAACTACTCAAAGGTCATACTGCCGGTGATAAAACGTTTAAGGTTCACTTAGATGGTTACAACTTCCTTCCTTACCTAACGGGTGAAGAAGAGAAAGGACGTCGTTCGGAGATCTTCTACTTTACCGATGATGGTGATTTAGCGGCGCTTCGTTACAACCAATGGAAAGCGGTGTTCATGGAACAGCGTGCAACGGGTACCATGCAAATTTGGGCTGAACCGTTCGTGACCTTACGTCTTCCTAAGCTGTTTAACCTGCGTATGGACCCATACGAAAACGCAGACATTACATCGAACACATATTACGACTGGTTGTTAGACCATGCTTATATGTTCGTTCCAGCACAAGCATATGTGGGCAAGTTCCTAGAAACCTTTGCTGAATATCCGCCACGTCAAAAAGCTGCGAGCTTTAGCTTGGATCAGGTAATGGAAAAACTGCAGGAATCTCATAACAAGTAAGTGATTGTTTGAGTGAAACTGAACAGATTGAAGAGCTCTTAGGAGCTCTTTTTTTATGCGCATATCGATGAGTAAATCCCGGTCGTGAATACGAATCACAACAATCGAGCTCATTGCCACTAAATAATTGTAAATTCGTTGTTTTTACGTCTACCTTATTAAGCATAAGGATGTATAAAAACAAGGAATGTTATGTCTGCATGGTTGTGCTCACTGGTAAACGGATTGAAACACCAGCGAGTCGCAGTATTATCCGCAATCTTGTCTTCACTGGTGTTGTCGCTGTTCAGTCTGAACGCCTATGCCAACGAGCAAGACCCTAATATCAACTCTGATATTTCAAAGGCCAACTCTGTAGCGTCACCCGTTAGCTCTGATGCTTTACCTATCGGCTCTAAAGCCACGTATGTCGGTTCGGAAGCGTGTGTTGATTGTCATAGTGCAGAAGTCGAAGCGTGGGAGGGCTCTCATCATGATATGGCGATGAAGCACGCTACAGACGAATCTGTATTAGGCGATTTCAACGATCAAACGGTCACTCATGACGGAAAACCCAACCGATTTTTCCGCAAGGGCGAAGAGTTCTGGGTCAATATTGAAGGGCAAGACGGCCACTTTAAAGATTACAAAATCAGCTATACCTTTGCCTTTGAACCACTACAACAATACATGGTTGAATTTGAAGACGGCCGTGTACAGTTGATTCCTTTCGCTTGGGATTCTCGCACTGAGGGCGAAGGCGGTCAACGCTGGTTTCACCTCTATCCTGATACCACCAACACCGATGAATTCTACTGGACCAATAGCGGTCAAAACTGGAACTTCATGTGTGCTGATTGCCATTCAACGAACCTAGAGAAAAACTACGACAGCGCGAGTAATACCTACAACACTACTTGGTCTGAGATTAATGTCGGTTGTGAAGCGTGTCATGGCCCTGCGAGTGAGCACGTTGAAAAGGCTCAGCTAGCAAAAGCTAACGGTGGAAAGGATGCTCCAGTCTCGGCGCATTATGGTTTTGACCGCGACTTGTCGAAGTCGGTCAAAGAGTGGATCTATCAAGAGGGTAATTCAACCCTGCAACCAAAAGACATCATCCATACCAATCAAGTTCAAACCTGTGCTCAATGCCACAGCCGTCGTACTCAGTTAAATGAAACGGGTGATCACGTTAACGGGTCTTTCTTTGATAAGTATCGCTTGAGCTTGATTACCCCAGAGCTTTACCACAACGATGGTCAAATCTACGATGAAGATTACGTTTACGGATCTTTCCTTCAATCCGTGATGGCTGAAAAAGGCGTCACATGTACTAACTGCCACGATCCTCATACCGCTGAACTAAAAATTGCGGAAGAAGCCGTGTGTAGCCAATGTCATATTGCATCAGAATACACGCCTGAAAAGCACACATTCCACGAAGCGAATACTGAAGCTTCACAATGCACGACTTGTCACATGCCAGAGACGACTTACATGGAGGTCGACCCAAGGCGTGACCACAGTTGGCATATCCCACGTCCTGATATTAGCCAACACATTAAAACGCCGAACGTGTGCACTAGCTGTCATGCAGATCAAACCGACCAGTGGGCAGATAAGCAAATCGGTGAGTGGTTCCCAGATTCTAAGTATCGTAATCAGCAGCACTTTGCCGTTGCCTTTTATGCTGACTCAATAGGGCACAGAGGTGCAGAGGATGCGTTGGCATACTCGGCTCAGGACTCTAGCTTAAGCAATATCATTCGTGCATCGAGCTTAGAACGTTTGGGCGGTAATACGGGTAAGAATACGCTTATCTCATTAGCGAGAGCGGTGAAACACGATGATGAAATGATCCGCTTGGGTGTGGTGCAAGGCTCGTCTGGCTTCCCATTCACTGATCGCTGGCAGATTCTAGAGCCATTATTGAAAGACCCTGTATTGTCGATTCGATCAGAAACCGCAGGCGCGCTAGTACGTTACTGGGGAGAAATGAATCCGCTGCAGAAAGACCAAATCAAGCCTGCATTGGAAGAGTACATTGAGATACAACAATTTAATGCCGACAGAGGATTTGGACGTACTAACCTAGGCAACGTTTACCGAGATTTAGGCCAGCACGACAAAGCGATTGAGTTTTATCTAGGCGCTATCGAGATTGAGCCTTATTTCGAAAACAGCTACGCCAATTTAGCGGATTTGTATCGAGCGCAAGGTAACGAGGCAAAAGCGTTGTCGACCTTGAAGCAAGGTATTGAAGCTCAGCCTAAATCGAGTGTTTTGCCATACAGCACAGGATTGTCTCTGCTTCGTGTGAAAGATTACGAACAAGCAACGGACTACCTTAAACAATCCGCTGAAACTGCGCAAACCGACCCTCAATATTGGTATGTGTACGGATTGGCTTTGGAAAAATCGGATGTGCTTGCGGCAAGTCAATCACTGCATAAGGCTTACCAATTTAGCCGCAACCCACAGCACCTGTATGCCCAGTGTGAAGTGTTGGCGCGAAACAGTCATATACCGGGCGTACCAAAGGCGTTTGAGCAATGTATTTCATCATTGAGCAAAGTGGCACCGCCGGAAGCCATTAACCAATTGAAAGCTAGGTTTAAATAAAGCGATGAGGTGAGCTTGGCTATCGAGCTTGCTGCTTATTCCGCTTGCAACCAATTATCGCGTTTATAACTGTTTATCATGTGTATAACTAATAGTTATTGAGCTTGTGAGTAGGATGTACGCAGCCAGATTGAATTAAGGGAAGACCTATGAACCATGCGCAACAAGCAATAAACCAACTGATTGAACAAACAGAGAAAAGTGTTATCGGTCAGAGCCACGTCGTTCGGGCTCTGGTGATAGGGTTATTGACTAATGGCCATGTGCTTTTAGAGGGACTTCCCGGTACAGCGAAAACTCGCTCAGTAAAATCGCTGGCGAATCTACTGAACACCAGTTTTGGTCGAATTCAATTTACGCCAGACCTGCTGCCATCTGATGTGACGGGCACGGAGGTGTATCAAGAGCTTGATGGAAAGCCTCAGTTGCATTTCCAACCGGGTCCTATTTTCAACAGCATTGTATTAGCCGATGAAGTGAACCGTGCGCCTGCAAAAGTACAGGCTGCTCTGCTTGAAGCGATGGCGGAAGGGACGATTACGGTGGGTGGTCAAACTCACATCCTGCCAGATTTGTTCATGGTGCTAGCCACACAAAACCCAGTTGAGCAAGAAGGTACGTATCCACTGCCTGAAGCACAAATGGACCGTTTCATTATGAAAGTGACAGTCGACTATCCAGAAGATGAAGCTGAACGCGACATCATTCGACTTGTGCGCAGTGAGGAACTCGGTAGCGAGACCAGTTCAGAATTAGTCACGCCACAACATATTGAACCTGAATTGGTGCTTGAAGCGCGCCGCCAACTTCCAGACATTGCCGTTTCCGATTTAGTTGAGAACTACATCGTGGCTTTGGTAATGGCTACACGAAAACCTGAGCGTTATCCAGAATCAGACTTATCGAAATGGATTGAAATTGGTTCAAGCCCTCGTGCATCTATTTCATTGGATAAATGTGCTCGCGCTTATGCGTGGTTGCAAGGACGTGACCATGTCACGTTGGACGATGTGCGTGCCATGTTACCAACCGTATTAGGTCACCGATTCTCGTTGTCTTACGATGCATTGGCCGATGGTGTTGACCATCAAAGAGTGGTTGAAGAACTGCTCGATAATGTTGAGATTGGATAACTAGGGGGCGTCATGGCGAAGCCAACACAAGCTCCCAAATCGCAAGGCCTTGATCCACGACTGTATTGTGATTATTCAAGGTTAGTGCGAATTCAGGCTCAAGCTGAGTCGTTTTCACTGTTACCTCATTTAAAAGCGGGCAGCGTACTTTCGGGCAGACATAACTCTTTGTTCCGTGGTCGTGGTTTGAACTTCGAAGAATTACGTCATTACCAATTGGGTGATGATATCCGTAATCTCGATTGGAAAGTTACGATGCGAACGGGTAAGCCTCATGTTCGTAGCTATACCGAAGAGAAAGACCGTAATGTGATGATCTGTGTCGATCAGCGCAGTTCGATGTTCTTTGCGTCTCAAAACACCATGAAATCTGTTGTGGCTGCCGAAGTGGCGGCATTGTGTGGATGGCGAGTGCTGAAAGATGGTGATCGTGTCGGCTTCGTTTTGGCCTCGCACCAAAAACTGTTTCATACCAAAGCTCAACGTTCTCAATCTGATTTGTTGGCTCAGCTAAAACATCTGACCAAAGCCAATCAAAGCTTAGGCGTCAATGTAAGTGATGGCGATAATGTTGGTTTTAGCCAGTGGATTGAACTGATCAAACGAATGAGACTCAAGCAATCAACCTTGATATTCATTAGTGACTGGCGAGACTGCCGAGAACAACATCTCGATCGACTAAAGCAGTTACAGCAACACAACGATATCTTGGCCATTATGGTCACCGATTCATTAGAACAGTCATTGCCTCAAGATCTTGCAAGCGCAAACTGGGTGGTGGGTGATGGTCGCTTTCAACTTAATCTGGATAGCCAATCTAAGGTTAACCTCGCAAGTAAAAGCCTTGCCCAAAAAGCGGCACTTCAGAAACTGTCCCTTGCTAAATTGATGGCGATGAAAAACCTCCCTTATATAGAATTAGACACGTCGGGCAATCACATATCACAGCTGCAGAAACTAGTGGGAGGGCGCTAAATGGCTGTTGAACATACGCCTCCAAGTACTTATATCCTTCGCGACCTACATGATGTCGCCATTCCTGACAGTGTGAGCTGGGCTCCTCAAACGATCGGCTGGAAGATCCTTGGCGTTATTCTGTTATTGGTCGTTATCTATCTGGCTTATCGCTTGGCGTTAAGGTGGTGGAATAACCGTTATCGCAAAGAAGCGCTTCAAGAACTCATGGTACTGGATGCAAGAGACAAGAACTCAACCGAACGAACCTTTAAAGTCCTCAAAGTGGTGCTTCGTTACCTAGACAGCAGTAATGCCAAGTTGTTTGGCCAAGCTTATGTGAACCGTTTGAACGCTTATCTGCCTGTTAGCGCCAACACGAGTGAAAACAGCAATGCGTTCTTTGCCGATGAAGTTTCGGAATTATGGATGCAAAGCCTAATTGACCCTAATGTGCGTTTGAGCTTTGAACAGCGTTTAGAGGTAATTCAAACCGCGATGATGTGGCTAAAACTTCACAAGCCGAATGTACAGGTAACGGTTGAGGGGCAAGACAATGTTTGATGTTTTATCTTCCAGCTTTGAATTTGCGCATCCGCTGTGGTTTATTGCGCTGCCTTTACCGTTGTTGGTCTACTTTGCGGTGCCAGCTTATCGAACTAAGCAAATGGCGATTAAGGTGCCATTTTTTCGAGAATTGGTAGAAGCGATTGGGGAAGCACCGTCAGAAGGTGCAAGCCAGTTAACTCCAAGCTGGTGGCAACGAACCACGCTCATTATTACTTGGGTATTGGTCGTGTGTGCGTTAGCGAAACCAACCATTCTTGGTGAGCCACAGGTTCGCGAACAATTGGGTCGTGATGTGATGGTGGTGGTCGATTTGTCTGGCTCAATGGCGGAGCAAGATTTCACTTCTAAACAAGGCGATAAAATCTCTCGTTTAGATGCGACCAAAGAGGTGCTGGCTGATTTTGCGAAAACCAGAAAAGGTGACCGACTCGGTTTGATCTTGTTTGGTGATGCAGCGTTTGTACAAACGCCATTTACCGCGGACCAAGATGTATGGCTTGAACTGCTTAATCAAACCGGTGTCGCGATGGCAGGGCAAAGTACGCACTTGGGCGATGCAATTGGCTTGGCGATCAAGGTGTTTGAACAAAGTGAAAAGCAAAGTGCTGCCGTTCAAGATTCAAACGTCGACACCAACGAAAAAGAGAAAGTCGTGATCGTATTAACGGACGGTAATGATACAGGAAGTTTTGTTGAGCCTATCGATGCCGCAAAAGTCGCCAAGGCTAAAGGCGTTCGAATTCACGTTATTGCGATGGGCGATCCGCAAACCGTTGGAGAGGTTGCTCTGGATATGGAAACCATCAAGCGTGTCGCTCAAGAGTCAGGTGGCGAAGCCTTTGAAGCACTTAACCGCGACGAACTGACCAAAGCCTATGCTCAGATTGGTGAGCTTGAACCTCAGTTATATGAAAGTACCACTTATCGCCCTAAACAGGGGCTGCACCACTATTTGATGGCGATTGTTGTAGTGATGTATTTGACCGCATTCAGCTTAGCAACGATACGCCGAAGATCGCTGCTCGCTTCTTCGGCTAAGAATTTGAAAGGAGAGAGTGATGCCTGATTCTCTCACGATACAACAGTTCTTTACCCAGTTTCATTTTATCCGACCTTTGTGGTTGTTGGCCTTTATTCCGATGTTCTTCCTGTTATGGGTTCGTTGGAGAGAAGAGACCAAACCAACGTGGAAAGACATTTTACCTACACATTTACGTGATGCATTGACGATTGGCGAAACAGGCTGGCGCAAGCAACTGCCGTTGAAGCTATTGGTGGTGATTGTGACTATCGCCATCATTATCTGTTCTGGCCCAACATGGCAGCGTGAGGCTTCGCCTTTTGGTGAAGACAAAGCGTCGATGTTGGTTGTGCTTGATAATAGTGAATCTATGCTTGCTAAAGATTTGCCTCCAAGTCGCTTGGAACGATCTAAGCAGAAAATTAGAGACTTATTGGCAGCTCGCAAAGGCGGTAATACGGGCTTAGTGGTTTATGCAGGCAGCGCACACGTGGCGATGCCCGTCACGCAAGACAGCAAGGTGTTTGAACCGTTTCTAGCGGCTATCACACCCGATATCATGCCTGTTTCAGGTAAGTCAGCAGAGGAAGCACTGCCACTGATTAATCAGCAACTGTCTGGTGAGTTAGGCTCTTCTGTACTGTTGGTATCAGATGGTGTAAGCCCAAGCACCATTAGGGCGTACGAGAGTTTCTTTAACGACAATCCGTATCAGTTGCTCATTCTCGCCGCAGGAAACAGTAATGTGGTGAGCGATAACCCTGTCGACCTAGATTCACTGCGTAACTTAGCGAGTAAGACGGGTGGACGAGTGATTGAAGTGACCGTTGATGATTCGGATATCCAACAACTGAACAGAGCGGTTGAAAGAAACATGCAGCTCAACGGCGAATCTTCAATGCCTTGGAAAGACATGGGCTATGGACTGCTTATTCCAATGGCTTTCATTATGTTGCTATGGTTCAGAAAAGGGTGGTTGGTGCAGTGGTGTGTTGTTAGCCTAGTTATTTCAGGCAGTATTTATTCACCAAGCACTTTGGCGAAAACAGTCAACTTAACTGCTGAGAAACCCGTGTTGGTGGAGTCGTTTACAGCTTTGGATAAGACCACTCAATGGTGGTGGGACTTATGGCTAACGCCCGACCAACAAGGTCAACGTTTGTTGAACCAGAAAGAGTACCTTCAAGCTGCCAAACATTTTACTGACCCAATGCGAAAGGGCGCGGCTTATTACTATGCTCGTGATTTTAAGCTCGCTCACAGTGCGTTTTTGCAAACCAAAACTGACCTTGGTTTGTACAATGCAGCGAGTGCGTTAGCTAGGCAGCGTGAATACCTTGCCGCACGAGACCTCTTGAAATCATTAAGTGAGAAAGAGGATCTGTCACCAGAACTAAGAACGGATGTGGAGAACAATCTTGCTGTGCTTAGTGGAATTGTCGAAGAGGTAAACCGAACCAGTGAAAGCCAGTCTGGAACCACAGATGGCCCTGAAGAATCTTTAGAACTCGAAGACGATCAGCCGCGAACGGGTGATGGCGCTGAAGAAGAAACGGTAGCGGAATTGATGCTTAAGGAAACACTTAACGCGAATGAGATTTTGGGCAGCCAAGAGCTTGCCGACAAGTGGTTAAAGCGAGTAGAAGCCGATCCTAAGTTCTTCTTGAAATCTAAATTCCAAATTCAGTTAAGAGATCCTGCGCCTTCCATCGAACAAGCGTCAAAACAGGAGCAAACGCAATGAGTCGATATGATTTAGCTCTTGAAGCGATTCAATCAAAGCGAGCGCGATTCACAGCCCGCACATGGTTGTTGTCGATGACTCTTATGTTGAGTTGGTTTTTTCCTGCTGTTGCTTCTGCTGCCGATATCTTCGATCTGCAAAAAAGTGGTGACGTTGAGCTTATCGCTTGGATTGGCGAGAAACCCAAGTCAGGCGACAAAATAACGCCGGGCAAAGTCAGCGTAAATGAGCAGGTCATTCTGAACATTGAGGTGGCGACACCGCGCTGGTTAACGGGCGGCACTCGAATCGGCAGTATCGAAATCCCTAACGTTATCGCTAAGCAGCGTAACCAACTCGCGACGAACTACACAGAAAGAGTCGGTGGTACTACATGGTCACGTCAGCGTTGGGAAGTGACGCTTTATCCGATGACTTCCGGTGAGTTTGTTATTCCAACCGTACCGGTTCGTATCCAAGTTTCTGCTCCTGATGGTTCAAACGTGGGCGGTACGCTTTACACGCAGCCGATTAAGTTTGAAGCTTCGTTGCCTTCAGGTTTACTCGATAATGAAACGCCTTGGTTTTCTGCGACAGAAGTAGATATAGAGCAGCAATGGCAACGCTCAAGTGAAGAGCTAAAAGTTGGCGATGCTATTACTCGAACTATCACGATTAAGGCAAAAGACAGCTTTTCTGTGTTGCTGCCAGATGTGCTAACCAATAAGTCCACTAAGCAGTTCCAAGCTTACCCACAGCCCAACCGTTTGGATGACACTCAAGAACGTGGTGATTATCGCTCAAGCCGAGTTGAACAGACTGTATATGTGATTCAGCAGGGTGGTGAGTTTACGCTGCCAGAGTTTTCATTTCAGTGGTGGGACAGCAAAAATCAACGCCTTGAAAACGTGGTGATAAAAGGCGAAGTGTTTGAAGCCAAACACACAGTCCAATCTTTCATCAAGGCCTACATGTCGGTGTTTATTACTGTTGGTTTGGTGTTGTTAGTCTGCATTGCGTTGATTGTTTCGGTTAAGCGTTACTACGCAAACCGCCCAACACCGAGTTGGCTGGTACTACGTCGTTTAGTTAAGCAAGGTAATTGGGCTGCATTAAGAACCTTTATCTACCGTCAATTGCGAAACCAAACCTCTCAGTTAGAACTGAATAAAGTGCAACTGGATAAAGCGCAACATGGTAAATCAAATGGACAAAAGCGTTGGCTAGAAGATAGCGAAGCCCTTCAACAAGGATGTGAAGATAAAAACGTATTCACTCGTTTATGGAAAGGGTTACGTAACTTGCCCAGTGACACATCAAACTCAAGCAATTCTCGTTCAATTGCCGCTCGCTTGAAAATCCCTAAAGCCTTGCCAAACTTAAAAGATAGAACTAAGTAGCAAACTTTAGTTATTCGCATCGAACATAATCGGCAGGTTCTCTACTATGGGGAACCTGCTTCTTTAATATGGAACTGTATGAAAAGTACCGAACTAAATCTAATTCCTATATTTGTTGCTATCTATGAAGAGCAGAACTTATCTAGAGCTGCTAATCGCATGGATATAAGCCAACCAGCAGTGAGTAAAGCACTTGCAAGGTTGAGAGATATCTATGATGAGCCACTGTTTCATCGCACCACATCAGGCGTAGAGCCAACCACATTCGCTATTGATATCTATCCTGCAATGGCCGCTGCACTTAAAAACTTTACTTCTACCTTATCCGCATCAAGAGACTTCGATCCTAAAACCTCAGGCCGCGTGTTTTCCATTGCCTGCGTCTCGGCGGCGAGCTACGAAATGATGCCAAAAGTCATGCGGTTAATCAGCCAAGTCGCACCAGGTATCGCGTTAGAGGTTCATCCTCTGTTTACCGAAGACTATGAGTCTGATTTAAGGCTGCAAAGACACGACGTGATTGTTGATATGACGCCTAAAGGAAGAACCATGCTTAAGCACGAGGTGATTTCTACAGAAGAGCTGGTCGTGGTGTGTAGTAGTGATCATCCTACGGTTGGCGATACCATCGATATGGAACAGTTCTTAGCACTCGAGCATGTGGTGGTCTCTAGGTGGCATGCGCGCAAAAGCTTATTAAGCTCTGAGCACTATAGTGACCTTGAGAAACGTAGAATCGTGTATCGCGCAGCGGGCGTTGTAGAGATGCTTCCTGTTATCGAAGGCTCTGAGTACATCGGAGTAATGCCTATTTCATCAGTGCGTTGTTTTGCTGAAAAGTACGCGGTAAAAACACTACCATTACCCTTCGAGTTGGAAGACCTCGATATGTGTATGATTTGGCATCCAAGCCGTACTAATGAACCAAGCCATAAGTGGTTACGAGCTAAGATCAAAGCGGCAGCAAAAGAGTTATCAAGTTAGCCTATACAAGGACATAGCCATGGACAGCATTCTCGTGATTTTAAACGGAAAGAAAGCCAATATCCCGGAATTAAGGCAAGCCATCTTTGCGGCGAGGGACAATGATATTGACCTGCAAGTTAGAGTGACTTGGGAATCGTCGGACATGTTTCGTTTGGTAAGCGAGGCAATATGCGATGGTGTTAAGCGTCTGATTGTTGTCGGTGGCGATGGAACGGTGAATGAAGCCGTTAACGCGCTCAACCAGTTCCGTGCCAGTGAAAGACCACAACTGGCGCTTATCCCAATGGGCACTGCGAATGATTTTGCTACCGCAACGGGAATACCTAACGATATTTCGGGTGCTTTGAACTAGCGCTGGAAGGCAAGGCGTTTGCGGTGGATAGCGCGCGTGCGAATGACCGCTATTTTATGAATGTCGCTGCGGCGGGTTTTGGTGCTGAAGTCACAGCTGAAACGCCAGTCGAGCTTAAAGATTTTCTCGGTGGCGGTGCGTATACACTAACAGGTGTGGTGAAAGCACTTGGCTTTAAGCCCTACAGTGGCACGTTGCCCATAGACAAAGGCAGCTTTACCGGCGAGATCCTTGTTGGTGCTTTTTGTAATGGTCGCTTAGCGGGTGGAGGACAAGAGTTAGCACCCAATGCATTGATTGATGATCGCTGTTTACCCAGTCGGGTATCGAGCTATCACGTACCACCATGGCTAGGTGGGTTATCCAAGTCAGTGAGAAGTTCGCCCCGCTGTATGCCGCCTTGAAAGAGCACCTACTTCAACAAGTGGTGGTTCAGGCGGATGAAACGCCGCTCAATGTGCTCAAAGAAGAGAAGCAGTGTTATATGTGGCTTTACTGCTCAGGCGCTGACTCGCCCGAAGCGGCACTGCCGAATGTGAAAAAATCGCCTTGTACGACTATCAAAACAGTCGCGCGAGGGTGTGCCCCGTGGACTTTTTAGGTGACTACAACGGTTATCTACAAACCGATGGCTACACGGCTTATCATGGTCTGCATCACGTCACTAATGTGGGGTGCTTAACGCAAGTTCATGGACGCGAAGAAGCTTCAAGGGGAAGGTAAATCGGGCAAGGCTGATAAAGTGCTGGCTAAACCCCAAAAGCTCTACGGGATAGAATCAAGCTTAAAAGGTGCGCCTGCCGAAGAACGCAAAGCAGAGCGTTAAGCGTATGCCAAGCCGATACTGGATG